>CAZUYF010000068.1:0-10060 GCA_964624675.1 uncultured bacterium | reverse complement strand
TACAACTTCAGGAAAGCGGCGGGGCGGAGACTGTGCAGACAGTTGATGTAGTAGGCCCGCTGGATGCAGACCCGGAAAATGGCAGAATTAATTATCTGGCACCACTTGGAAACACTCTTCTGGGAAAAACAATCGGAGATATGGCGATACTTCCGAGTGATGACAGCACGGAGTGGAGAATAGTCTCCCTTGAAATCCTGGAACTGGTGGGGAAATGATATCTCCGAAGAAGGATATTAAGAGAGCTCTCTGGGGTGTTCCTTCCATTTACTTCATGATACTTCGTATTCTAAGATTCGCAGGGCGCTTCAGGTTAGTTAATTCTGATTTTGCATCTCCAGAGGCTTATAGAACAAACGGTCTTGTGAATTCTGAAACAGAACTGGTCATCGAGGGTTTTCCCAGGTCCGGGAACTCCTTTGCTGTTACCGCCATGAGGCTTGCCCAGGAGAAACCTTTGAGAATCGCACACCATTTCCATGTTCCCGCACAGATCATATATGCCTGCCGTCGCAGGATTCCCGTACTTGTGATACTGAGAAAAGCACCCGACGCTGTTATTTCACAGAAGGTCAGAACTCCTTCAGGAAAGCTTGATCAGGGGCTCAGAGACTGGATCAGCTTCTATGAACGCATTCTGCCGTACAGAGATGAGTTTGTCCTGGCCACGTTTGAAGAAATCACCGAGGATTTCGGAGCAGTTATAGAAAGGATTAATTCAAAATTCGGTACCCGTTTCAACCTCTTTATCAACTCGCCGGAGAATTGCGCCGAGATTTTCAGACGTATGGAAGCATGGAGCACTCATTTACATGGAAAGATCGAAGAGTCCGGCATAGGAAGGCCGTCTTCTTCCAGAGAGGAACCCAAGCGGAAACTGGCCGCGGAGCTTGCATCACACAGGTATTTTCCACTTCTTGAGAAAGCCGGCGGGATTTACAGTTCTTTGATCTCGGGAGGGCTGTAGCCGTATTTTTCCACTATCAGAGCGTCCCTTTGTCCTACAAGATCTGAGGTCTCTCTGTCGTAGTAGAAAGCAAAATCCTTGTTTCTGGAGGATGGATTGGTTCGATTCAGCTTTACAATTTTCTCCCGGACCTCTCTGTCAGGATTTATTCCAGCGCCTTCAAACAATTCAAGAATACCTTCAGTCAGTTTTTCTGTCTGAAGCATATACTGGATGATATTGAGCTTCTCATCAGCCTCAAGCAGCGTCTCCCGGTTTTGAATGGTCCCGTCGTAAAGATGCGGAAGGGTACGGTGGAAAAGGTAGCAGTACCGGTAAGTATAGAAACCGGCAAACCTGCTCAGCGGTGATCTGCCGTAATTTTCCCCGAGACCCCTGCTCCTCGCAGGATCCAGCAGAGCGGTGAGCCATCGTCTGAACAGAACCGGAGAGGAGGAATCGGTGTATGTCTCGCGCCAGGAGCGACGGGAGCGACAAAGTTCATGCAGACAATTCGATACGCCTGTGAGGAGCGATTTACGGTATCCATGTCCAGGGAGTTTTCTTGATCCTGTTAGCCTTTTGTAAAGCACTCCTTCCCCATCACATCCGTAAGCCCACACGGATACGTACCAGTCCCAGGGGTTCCTTACCGAACCCGCAATGAGGCGATCAGTGTTGAGAATGGATTCCGGCAGTCTTCCATGCATCTCCCCCTGGCAGCCGGGGGAGACCATCTTCAGGGCTTTTAATACATGGGAACTGCCCGTTTTCTGTAGCCGCAAATAAGCTATTCTATCTGTAATGTAAATTTCCCGCTCCGCTCTCCGATGTGTTCTGGAAAAGTAATCCGGATGTTTTAGTCGAATGTACTTTTCAATATCTCTCTGAATCTTCTTCTTGGAATTTCTACTGAGTAATGCTCCAGAACCCACTCCCTTGCCAACTTCCGTCTTGGTTCAAGCTCCCTCCATTTCCCGACAGTTTCGTCAAGTCTTTCAGCAAGTTCATGCGGAGATGAGAACGTATCAACCAGCTCGGGAGCTTCCTTGACTATGTGCATCCAGGGCTTAACCAGAGTATGCATTCCGCATGCCAGATACATGTTCACCTTCATCTGGTATTCGATTTTACCGCGATTTATTATTGTCGCTACTCCTATCTGATACTCTCCTGAAAGCCGCCCAAGCTGTAATCTCTGAACAGGTTTCAGACAGCGGACCCTTCCTCCTGTGCTCAGGCATGATCTCTCTATGCGTTTCCGGAGCGGTCCGGTACCGATTATATCACCCTTCATGTTTCGTGACAGGCATATGCCCTCGATAAAAAAGTCTGGTTCATGGACTTCGTTAATGCTGGTTAGAAGAAGAGCCTTTTCAGGCCTTGCGGCAGCGCTGAATTGAAACCGTGAAAGATCCTGGTAATGAGGGAGAATTTCTACTCCGGGAACATCTGCTCCGTGAGTTGCAGTTGAGAAAAGTGCCCCATCCAGAAGCCTGTTCAGGGAATCATCCACGGCGGATGGCTTAACCCAGGAGTGAAATCGCATGGCATAGGGAAGGCCTGTTTTCATGGCTGCCAATCCTATGGATTTATCAAGGCACAGAATGAACCTTGCGTCGATTTTCCTGAAAGCCCACTTCATGGCAACGGGCGCAGCAAGCCTTCCAAGCAGTGATACAAGGCGGTGACGGATACTTGATTTTCTCCCCGGGGAAATTCCAAGACCAAGTCCCAGATAGGGAACACCCTCCATCTTATGAAGCCCGGGAGTCATTCCGGGAATTACGTACATTACCTCATGTTCATCACCCAGCAGATCAAGGAGGGTTGTCCAGCCTCCGGAATAACCGGGAATTGTTCCCGATGAAGCAACAAGAATTTTCATTCAGATATTCTCTTCCGATATAGCCTGTCTGTATACCTGAAGCGTCTCTCTTGCGGTTTTCTCCCAGCTGAACTCCCCGGCCCTTTTCAATCCCTTTTCGCGCAACAGTAACCTTCTCCCTTCATCATGGGCAAGAGTCTTGATTGCATTGCAAATACTATCCGTTGACAGAGGGTCAACAAGCAAAGCTGCATCGGAAGCGACCTCCGGCAATGATGATATGTTTGAAGTTATCACAGGTGTGCCGCATGCCATGGCCTCAACAACCGGAAGACCGAATCCTTCGTAGAAAGATGGATATACAAAAACTTCAGCAAGCGACATGAGCGCGGGAATATCCTCTCTATCAACGAAACCTGTCAGCTTGATTCTGTCCTCAATGCCGGACATTTTCAGTTCGTTGAACAACTCTTTCGTCTTCCACCCGACAGCCCCCGAGATAACCAGAGAGTGGGGCACTGAGTCGGCTGCCTGAAGAAAGGCATCCAGCAGCCCCGGCAAATTTTTTCGAGGCTCAAGAGTCCCCAGAAACAGAAAGAATCGACCTGGCAGATTGTACTTCTCCCTGACTCTGTTAAGCTCGGATTCCTTCGTTATTTCAGAATATTCCGGCGGAGCGGCTTCATGAACTACGGTTGTCTTACTGGATGTTTCGGGAAAGCAGGATGCAAGCTCCTTCGCGGTAAACTCGGAAACCGCGATTATCCTTGATGCCTTTTTTACGTAAAGTGGATACATGAGGTTTGTGAAGTGTGTCTTTCTCTTGTGAAGCCAGGGCATTTTGTAACCTGAAAGATCATGAACGGTAATAACGGAAGGTACAGGAAGTACAAATGGGAGCCGGGAGAACAGGCCATGAAAGACATCTATTCCGTCTTTTTTCAACCTGTGGGGAAGTTCTATCTGAAACCACATCTGAAAGCGGGGAAGGGGTCTTTTCAGAATTACCGTTCTGAAGTTATCCGGCAATCCAAGGTCAAAAGGGATGGGTCTGTTGGTGTAAAGGAAGTACTGGTTCTCTTTATCGATCGTGGCGAATCCATGCAGCAGCCTTAATATATAGTTAGGTATTCCCGATGAATTGATTGCCAGCGGAGAAATTTCCAACCCTATACGCAATGAAATAATGACTCCTTTATGTAACCCCTGACACTTAAGGTAAGAAGGGGATATCCCTTCTGACTGCAGTAGTTAATACCGTACACATGATATATACCAAAAGGCCGGTTTGAAGTCGTATAAGCGTTACACAATTGTTTTCACCGTAGAGTATCGGTAACTACCTGTGTACGAGTATTGTTATATTCAAATTTGAATTCTCCCTTTGGAAACGGAACCACAGGTTTTCCCTGCTGAACCTTTTCACAGATGCATATTTGAGGCGGCTTTGTATATGAGAATCGGCATGAAAATTTCTCCGCTGACTGTTCTTAGAGCCGGTATACCAAATTACATAATTCATCTTCTCAAGGCTCTTGCGGATGCCGATGATCAAAACGAGTACATTCTTTATACAAATCGACCTATCCCCTTTGAGTTGGACCTTCCGGATCGTTTCAGAACAGTCACCGTTGCCTTTCCAAGCCCCCACCTGCAGTTATGGTATCAGATCGGTCTGCCAATGCAGATGAAAAAGGACGGAATCCAGTTGTACCACGACCCTGTCTATCCTCTGCCTTTCGTTCTTCCCGTACCGGGAGTGATTACTGTCCACGATCTTTCGAACTTCACGAATCCAGGTGTGCATAAATTCAGTTCAGCTCTGTCAGGAAGGTTCTTTCCGGCTCATCTGCGAAAGGCCAGGCAGATAATCACCGACTCCTTCTATACAGCCTCAGAACTTGTAAGGCTTTTCCCGTGGACCGAAAGCAAAATAAACGTGGTGCATCTTGGTATTCCGGACAGTTTCAGAAAAGTAACGGATTTACCGGTTCTTGACTCACTGAAAGAAAGGCTGAGGCTGCCTTCACAGTTCTTTCTTTTTCTCGGGACTCTTGAACCCAGGAAAAACCTGCTGCGTCTTCTCGAGGCCTTTGCTGTCTCCTGCGTGAAAATTCCACATTCCCTGGTGATTGCTGGCGGGTTGGGATGGAAATACGAAACACTGTTTGAACTGGTGTCAGATCATCCTTTCAAAGAGAGGATTCACCTGACAGGGTTCGTAGAAGAGAGGGATCTTGCTCCGCTGCTTTCTTTGGCGGAGTTTCTTGTGTATCCCTCAATCCTGGAGGGATTCGGCTTCCCTGTTCTGGAAGCTATGGCCTGTGGTACTCCTGTGATTACGTCCAATGTTTCATCCATGCCCGAGATTGCCGGTGATGCAGCATTACTGGTCGACCCCCTTTCTGTTGACTCTATTTCAAATGCTATCAATGTCCTTGGTAGCGATGGAGAGTTAAGAGACGAGTTGTCAAAAAGAGGCTTTATTAGAGCCAGCTCATTCTCCTGGAAAGATACTGCACGCAAAACACTTGATGTATATGACAAAGCTTTGGAGTAGCGGAACCCTTATGAATGCTAACCTGAAAGGAATTTCTTGAAAAGAGTCCTTGGCTGGCTGGGAGGTGAGAAGGGGAAGGGAGCCGGCTTCTCCCTTCTTTCTTTTGGAAACCTGCTTATCGCTTTCATAACCTATCTCAGATTTGCTGAAGTTGCGCAAATATTTGGTACAACCTGGCAGACGGACGCCATTTCAATCGCAATGGTGATACCCATTCTTCTCCAGCAGGTAATATCCACTGCTTTTGGTGCTGCATTCATGCCTGTCTATGCGAGAGTAATGCGCGACAAAGGAGATGCTGCCGCAAATCGCCTGATCAGCAGAATAATCAACTGGATGTCCATATCCGGTGCTCTTCTTATCGGTGCAATCTTTTTCTTCGGATCTTCAGTTGTTCGAATTATTGGTCCGGGTATGGAGCAAAATACTGCTGTTCTTGCCGGTGAGATGCTGAAAGTCTTCCTCCCTGTGATATTCTTCAACTCCATAGAAGGAGTTCTGCATAACTTCATGATCTACGGTAAAAGGTACGGTCTTGTCAGCTTTGTCCGTGTCTTTCAGATTCTTATCTCGTACGTAG
Source organism: uncultured bacterium (assembly GCA_964624675.1). GTDB lineage: Bacteria > Fermentibacterota > Fermentibacteria > Fermentibacterales > JCC-6 > Aegiribacteria. The sequence continues at coordinate 4,146 of CAZUYF010000068.1, read as the reverse complement.
TTCTCCTTCTTGGACATGATAGCCTCGGCATCATGATAATACCAGTATCCGGTGTTGCAGGAGCCATCGCGTCATTCTCCATATCTGCTTTCATTTCTCTTCGTCTCCGGCTTCGGTACAGAATGGTGATTGATCCGAGAGACGGTGATTTCAGGGAAATGATAAGACTTGCCATTCCGATAATGGTAGGTGTTGTTACCGGCTTTCTCGGTCCTGTTGCGGATAAGCTACTGGCTTCCTTCCTGAGGACAAGCTCGGTAACCGCCATCGACTACGCGGCAAGAATAAAGAATCTGATCCGAATCGTGCTGATCCAGCCGGTTATTGTGCTTTCAACGGTTTCCTTTTCCAGGATCGCGGCCAACAGGAACATTCCCCGCTTAAGACTGGAAATTGCCAGTTTTGTAAATCACATTTCTTACTATACGATACCTGTCGCAGCAGGATTGATGGTTCTCTCCGTACCTCTGATTTCAATACTCTTTCAGAGAGGAAATTTCGGATCTGAGCAGTCGGAATATGTGGGTTACGCCCTGACGTACTACTCCCCCTGGCTCGCCCAGTTCGGTATCGGATTAATCATCAGGCGGGCATTCTATTCTATAAAGGAAACCGTTACTCCTGTGGTTATCGGTATATGGGGGGTTCTGGCCAATATCCTGCTTAATGTGATTCTTATCGAACGTATGGGGATAGGGGGACTGGCTCTGGCGACCACTATAACCTCTACGGCAAAAACGGCGATTCAGTCGTACCTTCTCAGAAAAGAAATTGGAGGAATAGGCGGTTCGAAAATTGCTCCGGAGCTTCTGAAATATCTTGCAGCGGCCGCTGTAATGACAGGCTATTTAGTTGCTGCAGGTAATTTCTTTCCAGTTAACCTGAATGCACCCCTGTCGGATAGAGTACTTAACCTTCTGATAAAGATAATTCCTGCCGGAATTATTTACATCGCTACAACTGCGTTACTGGGATCAACAACTTACCGAAGCTTACTTAACAGGGTCAGGAGCAGAAAAGCTTCAAAGAGACAACCTTGAGATAACTGTTTCCCTCGGTTCAGATGAAACCCCATTTACCGGTATCGACTCCGTACCCGGACTTCAGTTTCAGCATATCATCCCTGAGCAGATGAAAGATTCTTTCTTTCTCTTCTTCATTAAGCGATACTTTTTTTAACGGTTTTGTATCTGAAGAAATCTTTCTCCCGACCCGTTTCAGCGGCTCCGGAACGTATCTGTTTATACCTGCTGCCCTGACAAACCTTTCATAGATTATTTCCCACACATTTCTGACTCTCGTCGTATTCTCCCTTTCGAAGGATTCCGGAGTAAAGCCCTTCTCGATGCCAAGGTAATCGTACACTTTCAGGAGAACCTGCTGCGGATCTGCTTTCAATTGATCAAAATCCAGCAGAAGGAATTTCTCTTTCGGGAAATACTTTCTGTAACGTTCAAGCTGCATGAAGTAGTTGCTGGTGTTTATGAGATGATCGTCCATGAGGGAGTACTTCCAGTCAGGGTTGAATCTTGCAGCATTGTAATGGGATTCTATTCTCTCAAACGGGTCTCTGAGGATGTATATAAACAGAGGATCAATTCCGGAACGACTGATACTTTCGGGAACATCTTTTCTCTCGGGATACTTTGTGTATGCTGTAGACCCTTCAAGAACGTATCTATGGCGGGAATCATCAAATTCCCATAACTCCCGGTACTTTTCGGCAATCCTTTCATTCAGCGGATTCGAAAAGAAGTTCGGCTCCTTTGTTTTGCATTCACAAATTTGCGGGTGCTGCACAAGGTACGAATACAGCGAAGTAGTGCCGCTCTTCATGGCACCGATAAGTATTGAGTAAGCATTTCCGGGAATACTGGACACTTTTTACCTCACAAACATCAATTCCATGCGTCGCAAGAGCACGATCTCAAGAAGTCAGCTGATTATCCTCTACACTTTTAAGTACGGTTGTCTTTGCATCCCTGCCGGCAAATACTATCAGCAGGCCGGTAAGTATCCAGAGTTCCGAATTATTGGTAGGGTACTTTATCTGATTGCCCAGGATCTGATGAATCATAAAGCTGAATATTCCCGCAACCAGGGCTACTGCGATAAGACCGTTGCCTCTTCGAATAGCCTTAAAACCGGTAACAAAAATTGTTGCAAACAGAAGCAGTATTGAGGCAAGAGCGATTACTCCGCCTTTCACTGCCTGGTTCAAAAATGCGCTGTTCAGGCCCCCGAACATAAGACTTGTTTCCGTACTTACTCTATGCCGCACTTCCCAGAAACTGTAAAGACTCGACCGGCCCCAGAAAAATTCATCGGCGCCCCACCCGACACCTGTAATCGGAGACTCTTTGAACTGGTTCAGAAAACCTTTGTAGGAAATGTATCTATGAAGGATGGACGGTTCGGTCAGGTTGGCCTGCGGATTTGTGAAGAAGGACATCTGCCGGTCAAACGTCTCAGCGGACCTAAGCATAACAGCAATAAAGCCAAGCGCAAGAACAATTGGAACCCAGACTTTTTTCCTGAAAACGTAGAAAAGTGTTATACCGCATCCTATGGACATACCCACAAGTCCGCCCCTTGAGAATGTGAACAGCACGCTTAGCACACCCAGCACAACCGCTGTCAAGGCTGTAAGCTTCCATTTCAAATCCTTTTCTCTGAAAAAGAGAGCTATGGCCAGAGGAATGCTCAGTTCAAGATAGGCTGCGAAAATATTAGGATTTCCGAAGAGGCTGGCGACTCTGCCACGGTACAGATATCCCAGACCGATGTCTACCCTGGAAAAACCGGAAATGGTGGAATACTGGAATACTCCCACAAGAGCTACAAGAAGAACGGTCAGCAAAAGAGCTCTTAAAAGTCTGTTGATCTGGGTTTCAGTCCTGCACAGGCAGGGAACGATTATTGCAAAGGGAAAGAACAGGAAAATGCTGCTTCCATCCCTGATGGCATTCCATGCGTACTGCCCGTGAACGTGAATCGAGATAAAAACACTGACTACCTGAATCAGAACAGCAATGGAAAGAAAGAACAGAGATTTGGAAGGTATGAACAGAGGCTTGTTCCATAAAATCCTGTCAAATATGAACAGGAAAACGAATGCGAACATCATCAGAGTAGCCAGAGCCGGATTGAATTCCCCGGACGGTATAGTCGTAACTCCGACAAGAAAGAGGAAGGGGAGAACCGGAAGCCAGGCGCCGGGTTTCGGCTTCAGGAATAAAGCTGTAGTAACAACTATTCCGGCAAAGATCAGGAGAAGTATTCTGTGAGACATATAGAAGAAGGAGACGAAATATCCTGCGGTAAGCAGGAGCAATACTGCTATACCCCATTTACTGAGCCTGCATTCCGAAATACTATTCAGGTTCTGAGAAAGGTCTTTCATCTCCTTCTTTCCGATTGCAGCAAATCGACAGGGATGATTTAATCCCCTTCTTTACTGAAAAGATCTTTAAAGTGTTCAGCGGTTTTTTCTCTCCCCGAATCCTGTCCCCGTACAGCGCCAGTATTGGGAAGGAACTCCTCACAGAAATTTCTGCCTTTTCTATCACTGACAGCTTCTGTGGTAAGTGACCGGCATCTCTCCGCATTTGTATTGTAAAGGGCACAGTTGAAACAGGTATGAAGGTACTCTCCGCAGCTTTCGCATAGAGCTCCGAAACCAACGGTTCCTCCATCGTATCTGTGACCGCAGTATTTGCAGATCATTCATACCTCTCCGTGCGAATTCCACGCTTAAACAGAACGAACGCGGGTAAGATAACCAATACGCTCTTTGTGGAAAGAGTTATACAATTCTCTTTCAGAGGAGTTTGTCAATCACTTCAGAATATCCGGTCCTTCCGGCAAGGCCGTCGAGGTATCCTCTCCATATGCATGGGATCAGCCCGGGACCCTGCCAGAGGAGAAATTTCACAGACAAAATCAGCAGAACTGCACTTTTGTAGACCATAAAAACGAACCTCAGAAGAGGAGACAGCCATTCGCGTGAAAGCAGTATCCTGTTCCTCTCAGAAAAATATACAGCAATTCTGGAAAGCTCCCCGCCGCTTCCGGAAGCCACGCTGTGAAGGACCGTCTCCGATGGAAGGACTTCAACGGAGTAATCCTGTTCAAGCACCTTCCTGC
>CAZUYF010000067.1:0-10079 GCA_964624675.1 uncultured bacterium | reverse complement strand
CTTCCTCTCAGCCTGTGCGGATTACAGAAACTCCCTTCGTGAAAGACTGGAAGCTGGTCCGCACACTTGTGTTATGCACATCTGAAAGGACAGAAGACTCAGAGAAAACCTCCCCGGTTGGTTTGAATATTACAATTCATGATCTACCAATTCAGTACATGACACATAGCTTGACTTTCGTCAAGTTGTATAAGCACTTACATTAATTGTCTATGCCGTAATTGGGACCAAGGATGGTTATCTCGCCATCTTCAGGCGGCTTACGTGGTTTGTGTGGTTTGTCAGATGGAAGTTCTGGAGAGACATTGCTTTCGATTACATTTTCTGAAAGCGTCAGGTTCTCGATAGTCTCCTTCAGCTGCTGAACCAGAGATTTCTCGATTTTATGCTTCCTGAAAAAACCTCCCTCTACTTCGTCCAGAAGGTTCTGCAGTACAGGCAGCTCAGCTGTTCCTCCGTATCTGCTGATGATTCGAAAAGCTCCGGAAACAAGGTTCTGCTCTTCGAAAAGAATACTGGAAGGACCGTCTTGAAGGTTACTGCAGAGAAACTCGATGACCGCCGCTTGATTGCCAAGCATACTGAAAGACTCCATAATCTCGGTTCTGATATCACTGTTTTTCCGGAAAGCCTCGGTTATGCTGGGAACGAAAGCGGGATTACTCATAGCCTGTTTGGTGAGAATATCCAGGGCTATCTCCGCAACTTCTTTTGACTTATCAATGATGAGGTACATGGAAAGACTTTCCGCAGTTGTCGAGGATACTTTTGTAAGGGCGAGGAGGCATTCGCGCCTTATCCTTGAATCGGGAACCTTGCAGAGTTCCGCAAGAATGCTCTCGCTGGAGGGAGAGCCAAGATCACGAAGAACCTGTATCATGTTTCTGGCCTTGTACCATTCTATGTCCGGCAGAAGATAGGTGCCTCCACCCACCTTTGAATTGAAAGCGGTTACTATCTCTGTGAGTCTTTCATGGATTGTTGTGAGTCCCCTCTTGCCCATTTTAAGAAGCATCCGGAAAGCTTTTGATCTGAGCCTTCTGCTATCCTCGTGGAAAATATTCACCAGCTGAGATACCAGATTGTCCGGGGGAATTATCATCGCAAGGTTGGTTGCCTCCCGTGAAACTATCTCATCATCGGATAGTATGTTCTGAACAAGGGCTTCCGCTGCGTTTATAGTATCCATCTTCCTCTGGGCCTCCCCCAGAGAGCGCTTTCTGGCAGCTTCAAGTTCAGTCCTTGAGAACCGCATTGCCTCCAGGTTCTGAAGAATCTTCCCGGCTTGAAGGGCTATGGTCATCATACCCCTGGAAAGAAGAGCTTCCATAAGGGAGGCTGTGAGAACTACCCCCCTGTAGAGAACGTCCGGATCCTGTTCTCGCTTTATAAGTCTGGAAACGTACTCGATTATCTGTAATGTTGAGTTCTCCTTTCCACGCTCCACGGCCAGGAGAGCCATGTCCTGCAGCTTACCTACAGCCCTGTGCCTTGTATCCGGATCAGGTGAGGGAAGGCTTGCCAGAAGCCTGTCTATTATCTTACGGACAGCTTTCCATGCCATTCCTCTCTGAATTACACGGTTTGAAAGAAGACCCTTTTCAAGCAGAGTGGGATCAAGGGCAAAGACGAACCTTGCTATCATCCCTCTCTGTTCCTCCCTGTTTTCCTTCGCGGCAGCGAGAACTGATTTAAGGGCATCTCCGATTTTGCTTCCTGGAAGGGAATCTATGCTTTCCCCTCGCTCAAGCCTGTCTATCAGTTCGGAGAAGATGGCGTCCTCAATGGTGACTTCTCCCCGCGCCAGAGTTTGATCTGTGTCACCTCCTTCAGATATAAGCTGGTAGTGGAATCGGTTTATGAAAATGGAACTCAGTCCTCTGAGCTCGAGAAGTCTGTCCATGCCGCCGTGTTCCGAAATGTATGCAGGGGGTCTGTTGAATATCCTTGCGAAGGTTTTTACATCCTCAGCAGTAACTCCAGGATCGAAGGTCAGGCTGCTCATTTTCCGTTCTATGAAAGCTCTGACGAAGCTGCTCATGCTTGTGGTTTTTCTTTCCACGCTTATATCGTTAACCATGACGGTATCACCCATTACCGAAAGGGTTACCTGTTCCTTCTCTTTGTAGAATTTAGATAAGATGGTTAGAAAGGATTCTGTTGAGGGATCTATTGACGGGTGCCCCGATGGAAACATCTGAAGAGCTTTCACGAGAAGTTCAAGCCTTTTCACGAGGTTCTCAGCGTTTCTCTGGGCTACTGCCAGTGACATCTGACTGGAACCCATATGAACCCTGAGATTGTTTCCCGAAGCGAAGTTTTCCAGTGAAGTCTGGCTGAAAGTGAATTGCCATATTCCGGGAGTATTTTCTATGAAGTCAAATTCCGCGAGAATGTCTTTTAGAAATTTACGAATCTCCACCGGGAAGGAAGTAAGAGAGAGCTTGAAGACTGGATCTTCTTTTCCGGCTCCCTTGAGTATGGTCATCGCGATGTCTGCGCCCGTGCAGTCCATGTCCAATTCGGGGTCGAGGAGATCATCCTCTATAAGCACAAAAATAATTTCAATAAGTAATGATATCTTAGCTAGAACATATTTTGATGAGACTGATGGAATATGGTTGTAAAGGGTCCAAACCTCTTCGAGTTTTGTTTTCGTGAACCAGTCATCCAGAGCGCCCCAGTCCCAGTCCGGAGAACTTTTCTTAAGGAGAGGTCGGTCTATTAATGAAAGGAACGTTAAACTGGCCTCTATACGCTGGCAGGCATCAACGATAACAGAACCCAGAACATGGCCTATCTCATCCGGTTTGTAGCCGGAGATAAATTTGGCCAGGGCCTCGATCCGACCCTCGGGATTTTCCATTGAAGAAACGGCGGTTATCAGCCTTGCCGCTATCCTGTCCGTATCCTTCTTGCTCTTCATGTCCCGTTCCTATCGTCTGAGAATACGCCTGTACGATAAACAAAAGGTATAAAGAAGGTCAACGCCATTAATCGAACAATATGAAATTCTAGACTGATTGTCTTAATGGAACTTTCTGAGATAGAACATTTTTCCTCCATGTTCCGTCTCAACAAGCTCTCCCCGGACGATTAAATCGTCAACAACCGCCCACTCAGCACTCGCCCTTTTCAGGAAATCTTCGACGGCATCCCTTCGCATCGGATGGACCGCTGTGATGCTGAGCAGGTCTTCTCTGGCGTTCCCCGTAGATGCAAATGCATTCCCCTCGTAGCCGACAAGGAGCTCCACCCGATTTTGCTTTTTGCTGAGCTGCTGATAAGCTCGATTGACGACCTCTTCACCGGGCGGCTGCCCATGTTTTTCGGCCGGTGGTCTTGTTGGTACAGCAAGGTAGGAAATATCCGGTTGAAGGATGGCAAGATAATCACTGACAGCCTCGATGCTGGCAGTGGTGTCATTGATGTTTCTCACGAGCATCGTTTCTGTCACCAGTATGCCCCCAAAGGCATGGGCAAATTCCAGTATCCCATTGAGAAGCGTCTCAAGCTGCAGTGTCATGTGCGGTCTATTGAGCAGATACCACTGTTTCTCAATCGCTGAGTCTATTTTGACTGAAACCCAGTCTGCATTCATCAACTCTGCTCTGACATCCTCGCGCCAGAGTAGAGAACCGTTCGTAATCACACCGATCTTTACCCCGAGCGAGCGCAGGAGGCTGATTTCCAGACCGAGATTGATGTCCAGTGTCGGTTCACCGTCCGGTACGAAAGTGAGATAGTCTATCTGCTCGTTCTTTCTCCTGGCCTTCTCGGTTTTATCACAGACATCGTTCAGAAGCTCCTCAGGTTGATAGAACACCCGTCGATCGATTTCCTTGTGAATGGCACGACCAACCTGGCAGTACACGCAGGAGTACGTACATGCCTTGTGCGGGATGTTGTTGATGCCCAGGCTGCGGCCCAGGCGCCTCGATGGAACCGGTCCGAAAGCGATCATCGTTTCCCCATTCTACCGTATCAGTCTCTATTTACCTCAACTGGTTGAGGCTGTCCCAACTCAGGTCAATTCTGGGTCAGGCTGTTCTTTAATTCGCACGAATTTACCTGTCGCAGTCGCCATGATCAGGTCGTTCTGTGAGATCTCTGCTTTGAGGAGGTGAAGTTTCGAAGAGGATCGGGTAATCCATGCCCGGACTGTAACCGGCTGACAGCACGCTACTGGATGCCGGAATTTGATATTCAATTCGGCAGTTAATGCATGAATGCCGTGCGCAAACATGCAGTTCGTCATCGCTCCGTCGAGAAGAGTGGATGTAATCCCACCGTGCAGCACATTGTGATATCCCTGGAAGGCTTGATTACAATCGAACATCGCTTCAACGCTTCCATCTGGAAGACTCTTGAAGCTCAGACCGAGCCCTTGTTCGTTCTGGGAACTGCATACGACGCACCCCGCGTGAGGATGCAATCGAACATTCGCTGATTCTTTTCCCATCAGGCCTGCGGCCGCAGAGGTTCGGATCCCAGAGCATCTGAACCTTTCCTGATAAGGGAGTATATGACTTCCCAGATTCCCGAAATCGCGACTGAGGCAGGAGATGAAGGATCAAAGGCATTTACCGGAAGACCCTTTGACATGGACCGCGTAACGTTGGGATCGAAGGGTATTCTGCCAAGCAGAGGGATATCATCCTGCTCACAGAATTCCTCTATTTCCCGGGTTTTGCCGGGGTTGATATCGTTTCGGTTGATGCATACCGCAGGTGTAATTCCGAAGTGCCTTACAGTTTCAAGGATGCGCTCCAGATCATGTATTGCCGATACGCCAGGTTCAGTCGATATCACGGCCAGGTCAGCGCCTGCACATGCGGCGATTACAGGGCAGCCTATTCCCGGAGGGCCGTCAACCAGAAGGATGGACTCCTCAATAGTTCTGGATTTGCTGATTGCCGCATTCTTGACGGTTGTTACGAGTTTCCCGGAATTCTCCTCGCCTGCCTTCATCTCGGCATGGTATAGTGTACCATAGACTGATTGGGAGACAAACCATGCTCCGGCAATTGTTTTTGCGCTTGATATTGCATTCAGAGGACACTGGTAAACGCACGAGTTGCATCCCTCGCAGGCGATTCTGTTGATGCTGTACCAGTTGTCGGGTGAATCCGGGGGAATCACTGCACTGAACCGGCAAACATCGTAGCACCTGCCACAGCCTGTACACATATCATTGTCGATCTGAGCTTTGTATCCTCCGGTAAATGGGAACTCTTCCAGTTTCGAAGGGTTTAGCAGTATTTCCAGATTGGCGGCATCAACATCCGCGTCCGCCAGAACAAGTCTGTGCAGATCCGCAGCCTTATGAGCAAGAGCTGCTGTCAGAGATGTTTTTCCGGTTCCACCCTTTCCGCTGAGAATAACGATCTGCTTCACTTTGACACCTCGTCCCCGACAGATGCGAGAATATCACGGAAAACTTCCCTGTATTCGGGAAGACCGCTCAAGAGAGGAATTCCCTCGGAAAGCATCACTGCAATTCTTCGGTCCATGGGTATTTTTGCCAGAATGGGGAGGTTTACGGCATGGCAGTATTTCTCTACATCGTTGCTGCCGATTCCGTCACGGTTGATGATAACACCCGCAGGAATGTTCAACTGGTTGACTACTACATCCACAGCCGCCTTCAGGTCATGAAGCCCGAACGGAGTCGGTTCCGTTACAAGAATAACGTAATCGCTTCTGCTGACAGCCTCGACCACCGGACAGGATGTTCCGGGGGAAGAGTCAATAATGACAGTGGAATTGCCCGGTTGAGCAAGGTACTCGTCGAGCAGGGATGAAATGACTGGAACGGGCATGGCCTGTCCTACATTGAGAATTCCTCGGGCAAAATCAATGGAACCGTCCGTACCCCCTTCTATTCTGCCTGTTACGTGAGTTATCTCGGTGATAGCACCTTCCGGGCAGACAAGGCCGCAGCTTCCGCAGCCGTGGCAGAGATCGCGAAAAACAAGCACCTTCTCACCCGCGACCGCGATAGCGTTCCAGACGCATACCTCAGCGCATCTGCCACAGTAGGTACATTTATCAAGATCGACTTCCGGAACCAGCACTCCTGTATCCCGCCCGGAGGTATAGTCGATATCCAGGAAAAGACCGGAATTCGGTTCCTCCACGTCGCAGTCAAGGAGTAGAGGTTTGGAAGAGGATCGACCAGCGGCGGCCATGGCAAGGCTGACCGCTACTGTTGTTTTACCTGTACCGCCTTTACCGCTGGCTACTGCTATAACCATGCAGGCCTCTACCCGCGGGTCATTCTTGCCCCGCACTTCGGGCACGTAAGGCTGTTGCACGGCTTACCGACCTGATGCGATTGCTTGTGCCCACAGCCCGGGCAGACGCAGTCACCGCCTGGTCCGGCGGCAAACGGTCCACCTCCACGACCTTTACCTCCTGAGGAATTTCTTCCCTGTCCTCTTCCATCTCTATTCATGATCTTATCCTCCAGACTACTATTTCTGTTTATTCGGGAGCCTGACTATTACCTCGTCAAGCTTCTCCAGAAGGGCTGCCGCCTCTTCCCTGAGGCGCTCTGCAGGTTCATGCTCGTAACCATCATGGGCGTGCTCGATACTCTCGCGGCAGGGCAAAGCCGCCGAAAGGCTGCCGGCCGCGTAACTGTTCACAGCATTTCTGACAGTTCCGGCAGCACCTGTTGAGCATTGTATCCCGTAATTTTCGAAGATGGATATAGCTCTTCTACCCATTCCTCCGGCAAGCATAACTTCGGCATCAAGACTCTTTATGAATGCCGGTACCTGCCCCGGGGAATGGGCATTGAAGTAAGGATTATCCACCGATTCCACATTGATGATCTCGTTTTCCACAAGATCGACTATTGTAAAGTACGGGCACCTTCCGAAATGATGGCTAACCGAGCTATCGAGTTTTCTGTTATTGTCCGATGACACGATAATTTTCATCAGATCTATTCCCCCTTGATTTTATCCAGCTGCTGAAGGATTTCAGCAACCTGACCTCTCAGATCCTTGAGCCTGGCGGTGAGCATTTCAAGATCATTCTCTTCACCAGCAGCAATTTCGGAAGGGGCTGTCGCGTTTTGAGCCATTCCAGAGTGTGAATCAGCGTTCGCTGCACCCATCCTTGGGAGTTCTTCCCTGTTGAAAGCTTCAATGGTTTCCCTTACAGTTCCGCCTGTTGCGATATAGCATGGAACAGAACCTGCGACGAGCACTTCGTAAGCGTTGGGACCGATACTTGAGGATATCACGGATCCGGGGTTCTTCTTCAGAACGAACTGTGCCGCCTGTATGCCGGCCCCCCCGCTCTGGTTCACAGCCGGGTTCTCAAAGCTCTCATGGGTGAAATCCTCGGTATTCACGAGAAGGTAGTACTCCGTTCTGCCGAATACAGTACTGATGGCATCATCAACGCTCTTTCCGGTTGAACTTACGATTACTTTCATCAATTATTCCTTTTCTGTTCTTCTTTTTAGAAGTTGATTCACACGATAGGCTATCTGTTCGATAGTGTCCGCGACAAACTGAACCTGATTTTTCAGTGATTCAGTTTCAGTGGGTTCCTGGTTGTATACCGGACCGTCGTACTGTGAATATCTGCGCCGACCTGTCTCGTAGTATCTGTTCCTCATGCCTCTTCCGCCGCCGCCTCTTCTTCCGAAGAAACTGTATCCACCTCCGCGGACCGGAGCTGATGCGTATCCACCCACCGGATACCCGGAGCATCTTCCCATAGCCCTTCCGGTCAGGGGTCCTTCTCCCCTGGGTCCTGATCCATCGCCTGCCGGCATGATAACTCCTTTCTTGTTAAGTTTCTTTGCCGTTACTGTGATGCAGCTCCATATGTTTTCTGTACTCATTGAAGAAGCGGTGGAGTATTCTGTCGGTTTCCTCGAGGTCTCCAACCCACACCTGGAGATATCCATCGCCTGCAGGAGAGAGGGAGTAAACCCTTCTTGCGGGGCCCGAGTCACCCTCTGCCCACCTTGAAGTTACAAAACCTCTGTTCTCAAGGCTTCTGAGGATACGGTAGATGGTGCTTGAATCCGCGGGGTTTTCGCTGAACCCGAAGTTTCCGAGGTTCTCAAGTAATTCGTAACCGTGGGACTCACCGCCATGGAGCAGAAGCAGAAGACAGGGCTCAAGGAACCTGTTTATCCTTCTGCCGCAACGATTATGAACTCCGCCTCTTCCTCTACCCTGCATTGTGCTTCCTCCATCTATATGCATACTGCACCTAGATGATAACGGCATTATCCGTTTTGTCAAGCGTGGATTGCGCCTTCCGTACTCATGATTGCATATTCGGGTCGTTCTGTAGCCTCCGAAAACAGCCACTGCAACCTGATTGAAGAAAGATGTTCTCAGATAACAGGGCTCATTTTAGAACAGACCTGCTCCTTCTGCTCACGGCCGCCATATGGGGCTTTGCATTTGTTGCCCAGAGGGCAGGTATGGAGCATGTCGGTCCGTTCCTGTTTAACGCTGTCAGATTCGCTCTGGGCGCAGCAGTACTTCTGCCTCTGATCTTTTTCTTCAGAAAAAAGAATCGTTCTCCGCGCGCTCCGCTGAAGTTTAGCATATTAGCCGGGCTTATCCTCTTCGCGGGGGCATCACTGCAGCAGGTGGGGCTTGTCTATACAACTGCCGGAAACGCCGGTTTCGTAACGGGCCTTTACGTGGTCATCGTTCCCGTTCTGGGGCTGTTCGGGGGACAGTCCTGTGGAAAAGGAACATGGGCTGGAGCTGCTCTGGCCGTTTCGGGCATGTTCCTTCTTACGACAGCGGGTTCATCCCGGATGCTTTCCGGAGATGTGATCGTATTCGCAGGGGCAATATTCTGGGCTGTTCATATACAGCTTATCTCAAAGCTGATGAAGCAATACGATGCCCTTCCCCTGGCAGCTGTACAGTTTGCGTGCTGTTCCATTCTGAGCGCAATCTTCGCTCTTCTGACGGAGAAACTGTCATTGAGCGGTATTGAAATGGCTGCAGTTCCCATTCTTTACGGCGGGCTGGTATCTGTTGGAATAGCATATACACTGCAGATAGTAGCCCAGAAAAGAGCGCATCCTGCCCATGCGGCGATAATCATGAGCCTCGAAGCTGTTTTCGCCCTGATTGGCGGATGGATAATGCTTGCAGAGCCTCTAACAGTCCAGGGGACAGCAGGCGGTGCTCTCATGCTGAGCGCGATGATCAGTTCTGCATGGGGACAGGTCAAGGCGCGAAGGTCGGCAGGGTTGTGAGAAAATATTCAGTATGTATATACTAACTACTGCAAAGTGATTTCCCGGGAGAACGATATGCCGCCAATTAAAGAAACCAGAAAAGACTCAGATCTTATCAGGGAACTCAGGGATCAGCTCCAGCTGAGCGGATCAACCCTCAGAACAATCCTGCAGCTCAGCGAGAATATTGTCATTGTGCTGGACAAAAACGGTATCGTGATCGAAGCAAGTAATCAGATAGAAAGAATCACTGGAATTCCGCTCAGTCAAATCATCGGGAAAGTGTCCTGGGACAGCTTCGTCCCCGATGAGGACAGAGATCGCATCACCGGTTACTTCTATGACAGGTCGAAGGGAACCGGCAACCCCCCGACAACATACACCCTCAGAGTAAATGTCCCGGGAGAAGAATCCCGCCTCATGCGTGTGAATGTGGGTTTCATCCCCGGAACCGAGGACAGGGTCGTTATCATGAAGGACCTCTCTCCGGTGGTATTTGAACAGATGAAAACGGCAGAGAGCGAAGAGCGCTACCGCACTGTAGTAGAGAATACAAAAGATGGGATCCTTATATGCAGTGAGGACAAAATTCTCTTTGCGAATAACAGTTTCTGCAGTATGACTGATTATTCCAGAGAGGACATCTACGCCTTTTCCCCTTTGAGTTTATTCCATGAAGCTGACAGGGACAGGATAGAACCTTTTTTTCTGAAATCCGGAAACGGAACAACAACTGCATCCGTGTTTGAGACCCTCATAAAAATGAAGAGTGGATTCCTGCCCGTTGAGCTCTCCTCAACCCCCATGGTCTACAGAGACGCAGAGGTTGTTCTATTATCAGTAA
>CAZUYF010000066.1:0-10122 GCA_964624675.1 uncultured bacterium | reverse complement strand
GGAAGGGATTTCCATGGTATCGGAACAGATTGGTGTGAATGGAGCTACGACCTGAACACCTGGGACACCGGTAATACCATCCAGTTGGAATTCAGATTCAACTCCGATAGCGATTCAGACACCGGTCCCGGCTTCTATGTCGATGACATTTCTGTTGAGGGAGCATATACAGGTTCACAGGGGATATCATCCAGACCTCCGGTAATTCCCATTCTGGGTCTTCCCTCCCCCAACCCCGCTTCTGCCTTGTTCTCGGTACCTGTAAATATCCCTGCTCAGGGAGAATGGAACCTGGCTCTGTACGATATTTCGGGAAGACTGGTTCTTTCCCTGAAAGGGCAATCACCATTTGCAGATGTGGTTGAGATGGATGTTTCACACCTCTCTTCAGGTATTTACTTCATCAGGCTTTCAGGCTCTGCGGAAGCTGCGGGAAAGCTGGTGCTGCTGCGGGAATAGAATTTACTGCAGGATCATATCAGTCCAGTATGACAACGCTCCCCGAAGCGGTTTCTTCCCCTGCGGAGCTGATGAACAGGTAAACCCCGGCGGGTACATCCCTGATGTTCATATGAAGCGGATGAACACCTGAATTCAGAATACCGTAAGATTCCATGCACTGAAGCCGTCCATCAACTGAGTAGAGCGCCGCTGTTACTTCCGCGGAATTCGGGAGTTCAATGGAAGCCTGGATCATATCAACAGCCGGGCTGTTAAGACTTAGGCTGAAAGTGAAGGCGGTTTCGATCTCCTCAACTCCTGTCATGGGTTTACCCAGAAACAGGTATATCTTGCCGGAATATTCAGCAGCGAGGATATCAGGAATTCCATCCTCGTTCCAGTCGCAGATGGAGGATCTGATAGAGGCATAAAAGTTTATGATCTCTCCATCCGCTGAAAGGTCTGCATACTCTTCAAAAACAGGAAGATCAGAGGTTCCTGAGTTTAAATAGCAGGCAATCCTGCCGGTTGAGGAACCAACAATAAGATCCAGAAGCCCGTCGTTGTTCATATCACTGAAATCCGGATACGAGGAGTACAGCTGTATCGGTTCACCCGAGCAGTATACGGTATCAGTCACATTGAAAAGAGGTTCCCCCGAAACACCTTCGTTAATAAAAAGGTACAGACCGGCTGGAACTCCATCCATCCTTCCGATAACAAGATCCGGAAGGCTGTCATTATTCCAGTCGAGAACACATGGTGCTGAATTCAGACCAAGCGAGATAGGTTTTCCACCAACATTAATAACCGGTTCAGAGATAAGGGAAATATCACCGGAAGGCAGTCTTTTGAAATAATTTACATTGCCGAGTCTGTCACCCACGATTATATCGAGTCTGCCGTCGTTATTCCAATCCACAGCCTGTGGATTCGTCGCACCCGTGCATCAGCCGTAGGGTACGGACAGGTATTGGGCTCCATCAAAGAGGTAATAATATTCGTTAAATACGGGGGCACTGCCGGTTCCGACGTTAGGATAGAATCTTATCCTGCCAAAATCGAACTGACCGCAGATGAGATCCTTTTTCCCGTCACCATTCCAGTCTACAGCCAGGGGTGCCGCGTAACTTCCAACATCTATCCTTGTACCATCGCACATAAGATTTCCTGCCTCGGTAAATTCCACCAGTTCAGCAGAGAGGACAGCAGCGCATATAAGTATCAAGACAGTGAATTTCAAAACAAACCTCCAGACCCTGACCATATTGAAGAATATAGTCACCTGCTTCCGCATCTGGAAAGGTTATGCATTGGTGCTGCGCGGTTACCAGGCAGTATATTCATGCTTACCAGGAAAGGAAATAATGAAAGTTTTCTATGCATCAACCGAAGCTGGTGTCCATCGTGCTGTTTCTGATATTCTTGATATCGTCGATTGGAAGAAGTTGATTCCCCGCAAAGAAGACATTCTTGTAAAGATAAACCTCACATGGGATTACTTAAGACCTGGAGTTGATACTTCACCATGGGTTGTTGAAGCGTTCGCAAAAAAGGTTAAAGATCATACGGGAAAGATTTACCTCGGTGAATCAAGTCAGATTCTGGTGGACGCGACCAGAGCTTACGCTGTAACCAGAATGAAGGACGTCGCCGAAAGAGAGGGATTGATCTGGCATAATTTCTCTGAGAACAGATGGATTCCCAGGGAAGTGGGTGATCTCCGCTTCAGCATACCTGAGATATGCACAAAAATGCCGGTGGTCTCTATTCCTGTTGTGAAAACTCATTACAGATCGGTTATCTCAGTAGCGATGAAGCACCTGTACGGTTGTCTTGATGACAACAGACACAATTACCATTACAGGCTTGCGGATTACGTCGTAGCGGTGAATTCACTGATACCGGTCCTCCTCACTATTGCGGATGGAACCGTATCCCTTGAAGGTAACGGACCCAAGCCCGGTACTCCCAGACAGACTGATTTCCTTGCGGCATCAACTGACAGGATAGCTCTGGATTACTCCATTGCGGAAGTGATGGGTATCGACCCTCTTTCCGTTGAAACGACGGTGAGTGGAAACGGAGTGACCGGTTCGTACGAGCAGATTGAAAACGTTTGCATACCTCCCCTGTCGCAGCGCCCATCTTTTTCATTCAGGGAGGCTGCTCCCAATTTCGTGGCTAAGATCGAGAGGAAAGTCCGCGGCAGAAAAGAACAGACGGCCCCCGCTACAGACAGTCCTTTGTTAGGCATAATGAAGATAGGAGCCAAGCGCTGGTACAATCTGGCATATTACCTTCTGGGTCAGCATCACTTCGCAAAGCAGTTCATGGATAACAATAAATACGGACCCCAGTGGAAGGGTCAGCCCGAGGGAGTGAAGCGATGAACCTGGCCGGTCAGATAAGTATGGGAATGGATGCTGCACTGGGTCTTTTTGGACGAAAAAGACCGGTTAACGTTATGGTGTCCATCACAGACAGGTGCTGCAGCCGATGCAGTTACTGCCAGATTCCCGAACAGGGACGCCCCGACCTTACTAAAGATCAGTGGAAAGAACTGTTCAGGCAGATGGCGAAGGCCGGAACCAGACGGATCGGTGTATGGGGCGGAGAACCTCTTATGCGTGATGATATCTCTGAACTTTGCGCATTTGCCAGATCCCTTGGAATGTACGTCAGTCTTGATTCAAACGGTTATCTAATACCATCCAAAAGTGAGATACTTGACAACATAGATCATCTGGTGCTTGCCTACGACGGCCCTGAGGAAGCCCATGACAAGAACCGCGAAAGCGGCAGCCATGAAAAAGTCATGAAGGCGATGGAAATGGCCTCCGGGAGGGTCAGGCTCTGGACTATTACCGTTCTGACCAGACATAACATGAACTACCTTGACAATATTATGGAGACAGCGGTCAGATACGGATTCCATACCACTTTTCAAACCCTGCACCATAACGAGAAACTTGGCGGTGATACATCGGACATGATGCCTTCGAAGGATGAATATTCGAAGATCTACCGAAAACTCCTTGACCTGAAGAAGAATGGGGCTCCAATCGCCAATTCAAACAGGTACCTGAAAAGCCTTATGAATTGGCCCGATTACTCGATTACAAGGATGAAGGAAAAATTCCACGGTGTCTCGTGCAGAGCAGGAAGAATGTATTGCAATATCGATGCAGATGGAAAGGTTTACCCCTGTTCCCTTCTCATAGGCCTCTACCCTGATGCCATCAACGCTCTGGATGCCGGATTTCAGGAAGCATTCAACAGAACAGCAGAACTTCCATGCCAGGCATGCACAGCAAGCTGCTATACCGAATACAATTACCTTTACAGCCTCAGTCCATCCGTGGCCATGCAATGGCATAATGCAGTGAGGGACACTGACAGGATGATGAAGGAAAGATCAAAGCCATAACTTGCGGAGGAGTGTAATGTCAGCATTGCCTGAATACCGGACCAGAATTCTTCTGGAAAGGGAAAATGTACCCCTTGTTAAGGGAATATTCATTAAAACCGGTGAGGATCATCCTTCCATCCTTCCTGAAATGCCGCTTTACC
The DNA here is from genome assembly GCA_964624675.1 of uncultured bacterium. Taxonomy (GTDB): domain Bacteria; phylum Fermentibacterota; class Fermentibacteria; order Fermentibacterales; family JCC-6; genus Aegiribacteria. Next base: position 6,108 of record CAZUYF010000066.1, on the reverse strand, counting down.
TTAAGGCGCAGATCCCAGGCGCAACCAGCAGAAAGAAACATGGCCTGGTCCGCAGAGTGGATACACCAGAAGAGCTTGAAGAAAACCTGAATGTTCTTCTATCAAAAGGAGACTGGGGACAGGCGGAAGGTGTTCTGATCACCGAAGGCCTTGATCTCGAAGCGGAGTACTACGCTGGATGCATGCTTGATTTCGGCTCCAGAGAAGAACTCCCCGGTGGTGTCCTTCTTTTCAGCACAGAAGGCGGCTCCGGCGTTGAAGGCCGCAGCGGAACCCTGCTGAAAATGCGTTTTTCTCTTCTGCATCCTCCCGGGTCAGTCGATATTGAGTTAGAGCTGAAGGAACTTGAAGGTCTGAAAGAACACAAAGCTGTTTCAGAATTCCTGAAAAGTATGATAAGTACCTTTATAGGGTACAAACTTAACGTACTGGAGATCAATCCATTAGGCGTATTGAGTGATGGCACGGTTGTTGCAGTCGACTGCAGAGCAGAGTTTGAAAAATCCGCTGTTAGAAGAGCTGATATGGATGTATTTTTCCCACCGGGGATCAAATCATCAGAAGATCTTACCCAACTGGAACAGGTTGTTGAGCTAATAAACAGAGATGACCCTTCAGGCACGGGTTTTTTCAGGCAGAACAGAGAAACTCCGCCCGACGGTGCCCTCAGAGTGGCAACAAATCTTTGCGGCGGTGGAGGTAAAATGCTCTGGGAAATGACCACCGGTTCGAGAACTGATATTTTCACCATGAACGAATCTGACACTTCCGGAGGACTTTCAGCGTTCAAAAGCTACCGCATTCTGATGGTTATACTTGCTCAGGAAAACGCTCAGGTTCTTCTTCTCACGGGTTCTGGAATGGCTTTCCAGAATCAGCATCACCTTGCAGCGGCAGTATGGAAGGCACTGCGGGAAAGCCCCACTCCCCTTCCCTCACTTCTACGGTTCGGCGGAACCGACGAGGACAAAGCCAGAGAACTCTTCCAAAGGGTTGCCGGTACTCTGCCTGTTCCCGTAAAGACCTATCCTGCCGTTATTTTCCCCAACGCGATGGTTGATGACATTATGGATATGGCCCGGGAAACAGCAAAAACAGGTGAAAGATATACCGCACCCGGGGGAGAACCTGAAATTACCGTTGAAATTCCTCCCGGTAATATTTATTTCTACCCGGAAAGATGGCAGAACGATGAAATCCCGCCATCCGTTGAAGCATGCCCGACAGGGTTCCTGAAATGGGATGAAGGCACACTGTCCACTGATCCGGAAGCACGGTGCATAGGCTGCCTCATGTGTGAGACAGCGGCCCTGCTGGATGGGAACTCAGAAATTCTGATAGATCTTGAAATACCGGAGGTGGTGGACTGATGGCTGGAATACTGAAATACCTTGCAGGAGTGGAAACACCCAGAACATTGGTTTTTGGAATAACGGGAAAGCAGGGTAAAAGTAAATCGCGGCTCATGAGGAAGTTCGGCACCGAGATCATTGCAGGCTGCACTCCGGGAAAGGGCGGACAGGAGGTTGACGGTGTACCGGTTTTCAATTCAGCTGCCGAAGCGGTCAACGCATTCCCGCAGCTTAACTCCGCTGTTCTCTTCGTTCCCGCCGGGGCTGTAAGAAAGGCAACCATCGATGCCGTAGACGCCGGATTGAAATTCCTTGTTCTCATAGCTGACGGAGTCCCCACACAGGATGAAATTGCCCTGAAAGAATACGTTTCCACGAAAGATACAGTCTACCTCGGACCTAATACTGTTGGGCTGCTTGATACGGAGGGTTACCTCTTCGGACTTATAGGAGGCAGCGCCACCTGGGCAAAGAAGAACTACAGACCTGGAAAAGTGGGCGTTGTATCACGCTCCGGCGGTCTTTCACAGCTTCTGGGAGCCTTCCACTGCAGGCCGGACCTTCCAGGGCTCCGGGTGGACGGTTCCTACGGACCTCTCTGGGGAGACGATTATCCAGGATTATCTGCCGTCGTATGTGTAGGAGGAGACCCGGTTCCCGGAATATCGATGCTGGATGCCGCAGCGGCCTTTCAGAAGGATCCGCGGACAGAGGTGATGGCCGTTTACGGTGAAACAGGAACCACTCAGGAGAACGATCTGGCCAGGGCTGTAATGAACGGCGAAATAACAAAACCTGTTGTTGTCTTCCTCGGAGGTAAATTCACCAAAGCTGGTGTCTCGCAGAGCCATGCTGGAGCGATGATAAGAAATAAGAATGAAACCTGGGAAGCCAAGCAGAAAGCCCTCCTGGATGCCGGTGTAACCGTTGTTGAAAGGCCGGATGCCGTATTCAGTGCAGTTCTTGAGAAATTGAAGAACTCCTGAGAGGATAAATACACAGAAGAGGATTATGAAGTACAGAAAATTCGGCGAACTGAACTGGGAAGTGTCCGCCCTGGGTTTCGGGATCATGCGTTTGCCGCACACGGAGAAGGAGCCCTCCGCCATCCTGGAGGAGGAAGCCTCGTCATTGCTTCATTACGCAATTGATAACGGGATGAATTACCTTGATACCGCGTGGAATTACCATGATGGAGAGAGTGAGTCATTCCTTGGAAGAGCGCTGAAGGGCGGCTACAGAGAGAAGGTGAGGATAGCCACCAAGCTACCGAGCTGGAAAATAGAGAAAAAGGATGATTTCGACAGGTATCTCGATGAACAGATGGAGCGGCTTCAGACCGATTTCATCGATTTCTATCTCCTCCATTCCCTTCAGAGGGACTGGTGGGACAAGGTTAAGAATCTGGGTTATCTTGGGTGGGCGGAGAATAAATTAGCCGATGGTACTATCAAACACCTTGGTTTCTCATTCCATGACCAGCCCCCCCTTTTCAAGAGAATTGTTGATGAGTACGACAACTGGGCCATGACCCTCCTGATGTACAACTACATGGATGTGGATTTTCAGGCGGGAACCGAAGGTGTGAAGTACGCTGCCGATAAGGGCCTCGCAGTGGTGGCTATGGAGCCTCTCCGTGGCGGACTGCTGGCCAAGGAACCTCCCCGATCTGTGAAGAATATCTTCGATGATTCAGACGTACAGAGAACTCCGGCCGACTGGTCGCTTCAGTGGCTGTGGGACAAGGGGGAGATAGCTTCGGTCATAAGCGGGATGAGCACTATGGAACAGCTTGTGCAGAACATCGCCAGCGCCTGTAACTCCGGAATCGGAAGCATGACGGAATACGAAGAAGATATCCTTGTTCAGGTTCGCGAGGAATACCGGAAAAAGGCGTCAATTCCCTGTACTAACTGCAGGTACTGCATGCCGTGTCCTGAGGAAGTTGCAATTCCGTGGATCTTCGAATATTTCAATATGAGTGAAATGTACGAAGCTCCCGACACTGCAAGGGCTTACTACGCCTTTCTGGATGAGAAGAATAGAGCATCAAGCTGTACTGAGTGCGGTAAATGCATGGATTTATGCCCCCAGCACATAGATATCATCAGTTTATTGAAGAAAGCCCACGAACTGCTGGCGCCTGCTCAGTAGTACCTGCTTCTGAAATATGTGATCACACTCCTGATGTACTCCGCAGCAGAAAGTTTGTATGGGAATTCCCTCTGCTTTATGCAGTACCCCTTCCAGAGCTTGTCCATGATATCGTAAACCGGATCCAGAGGAAGATTGATAAACGTTCCGATGTTATCCCGAAGCATGGGATACTCAATGGCCAGAGCGAAGAGTTTCCGCAGCCTCTCCCTCCTGTTCCGATCAGGAATCCTCAGAATACTGCAGTCGAAAAAAGAATCCGGCGCGTCTGCTGAATCCTTCTCCTCCATGAAACCGTTCTCAATGCAGAATTTACATATCTCGGTCTTTGGATAGGGCTGCAGGAGAGTGGCGAAGGCGAAATCAGGTTCAATGGAGCAGTTAAGGGACAGTGTTTCAAGGTCATCCTCGAGTGTGCCTGTGGGGATTCCCAGAATGTTCTGAGTGACAAGTACTATTCCTGCATCCTTGACTGCTCTGCAGGCTTGTTCGATGGTCTCCCTGCTCATGTTCCTGTTCAGAACCCCGTTGCGCAGCCTGTCGGAAGCCGATTCAATGGCCATTTTAACGCTGACGCAGCCTGCTTTTTTCAATTCCTCTGTGATATCATCGTCAACCAGGTTGGCTCTGAGGTGACAATGGAAAGGAAGGCCAATCCTTTCAGTATAAACACGGCAGAATTCGAAAACCCATTCCCTCTCAAGTATGAAAATATCATCCTGGAAGATCACCATCTGAAGTTCGGGATTATCACTCCGGATTTTTTCGATCTCCTGGATTACATTTTCAACGCTCCTCCTCCTGCACATCCTGCCCAGACCATTGTACAGTTTGTGCAAAGAGTGGTTGAAGCAGTAGCTGCAGTCGTAGGGGCAGCCTCTGCCCGCTATTACGAATATCGCTTTGCTGTTGAGTTTCTCTTCGTACCTGCCCAGCATCTTCCTGTCCGGAAACGGAATGGAATCAAGATCCTCGCAAAGAGGAAGCAGGGGGTTCTGAATGACGTTCCCCTCCCGGATGAATCTCAGATTCCCGACACTCTCCAGGCTTCTCTTTCCTTCCAGGGCTTCCAGAAGCTGCAGAAAAGCCTCTTCCGCTTCACCCCTTACGACAAAATCCAGCTGATCGTTTTCTTCAAGAGTCTCCGGGAAGAAAGTCGGGTGAGCCCCCCCCATAACGGTGATGACATCAAAATCTTTTCTGATTTTATCTACCGCTTCGAGGTACTTCCTGTGAAAACCCGTTGTGCACCCGAATGCGACTATATCGGGAGCGAATTCCCTGACAGTCTCAAGGAGATCACTTTCATTCAGAGCGGCAGCAGTAACTACATGACCTGCAAGCTTTGATACTGTGGAGATGTAGGAAACTCCCAGGGGGACAGTCATAAGGTCATGGGTAAGAAAAAGGATTCTCAATCGGATTCCTCCATTAACCTCGTCCTTTTTATAACTATGGAAGACAGTACTGGAGCAAGAATGTATATAGCCAGACTCAAAGGTGGTGAAAAAATAGCTAAGACTATTCCAGCGACAGCAAGCGATGGAACAACCAGATTGATCTTCACAATCCGCAGGGCTGCAGTTCTGGATACATCCTTCTTCAGGATGTCCGGAAATCTCAGCAGCAGCATGCACTGAAAAAGGAAAAACACTCCGATAAGGAGAATATTCATATGGAAGATAAAACTTGCCGTGAAGTAGTTTATGTGATCCCCTATAAGACCGGAGGAAAATGGTATGACACAAACCAGAAGAAGCTCACCCAGATTTGCCCATAGATGGTGTGTACAGGTGTTTTTCATGTACTTGAAAAGTCTCTGCTGGTTTATCCAGAAATAACCCAGAAGGAGAAAGCTGAGCACATAGGTCCAGAACAGCTCGGAGTATTTAAGAAGGTGGTTCAGCAGATCGCCGTCGGAGCTGATATTGTGCTGTGCTTCGGGAAGCGGGAGCCCCAGTACCATTATAGTCATGGCAATGGCGAATATGCCGTCTGTAAGCCCCTCAAGCCGATTAATCGGCAGTATGTTCAGCTTCTTGCTCAGCTCTTTCTCCTTCCAGCGCAGATTCCGTCAGTCCTGTACTATCAGTTTTGCCGTCTGACGGATGTTTCCCGGTCCGGAAGCTTCAAGCAGATAGAGCCCGGCAGGTATCGCGGTCAGATCAAGCACTCTCTCACCCTCTGTAAGGCTCCATTCCTGCAGTTTTCTGCCCGAAAGGTCATATAACCCTACTTGCAGATCCGATGCCGTCATTCCGCTCCAGAGCAGCACCGTTGAGCGAAGAGCGGGGTTGGGGGCGAAGTGTAGTGCACCAGTCCCGAGTTCAGGTGGCGAGGGTCGGTCGCCAATTCCAGTCAGATGAGTGGACAGAATCTTATCACCGGGATCGAATTCCACCATGGTGGGCTGGAAGGGCACCGTGAACACGGAGCTCTGAACTGCCAGATCGTTCCACATTTCTACAAGGGAATCCTCAGAAGTTCCATGAATCAGAAATTCAAGGGGCATTGTGAAAACGGGACCCACTGTCTGTATCTGCTCAAGATCGACAGTAACATCCCAGTCGGCACCTGCTGCAACCCAGCTGTACTGGATATC
>CAZUYF010000065.1:0-10165 GCA_964624675.1 uncultured bacterium | reverse complement strand
TCATCAAGGTCCTCATGAACAAGTCCAATGCATGAGGGACCCAGCAGAAGCCCCGCAAGTATGAAGCCTGTGATGGCCGGAAGCCGTACTCTTTCAGCAAGCCTTCCCATGAAATAGCTCCCCATGAGAAGAATCCCAACGCCGAATACTATATGATGGCTGAAAGCTTCCCGCAGTTCCAGCAGATAACCACATAAATCTGAAAACATCTGACCTCCAAGACAGGGCTCCAGAATAATTAGGTGATGCCTCCGGGTCAACCTTAGTGATTCATACAGGAAAGCCTTATATTCCCGTGAATTCAGATAAATGATATTGATGAGAAAGGCGAGAAACTGTGAATATTGAAGAAATACGAAGAGGCTATTCCAGAACATCCGAGAGGCTTGCAAGACTTAAGGAGGGTCTTTGACTTCGCCGGACTTGTAGAGAAGGAGCGGGAATTCAACAAGGTGATGGCCCAACCGGGTTTCTGGGACAGCAGGGAAAGCGCAATGAAGACCATTGCAGAGAACAAACAGGTTCAAGCATGGCTGGATCCTATTCGAAAAATAGAAAGTAAGTTCGAAAACGTAAGCATCGCTATAGAGCTGCTTGAAAACGGCCTGGATGAAGAGCTTCTGGAAGAGAGCATCTCCAGTCTCACCTCTATTGATTCGAAGCTTGACAGGCTGGAATTCATACAGATGCTGGCAGGCCCGCATGACAGGGACGATGCAATACTTACGATTCGTTCCGGAGCCGGAGGACAGGACAGCCAGGATTGGGCTGAAATGCTGATGAAGATGTACATTCACTGGGCTGAAAAACAGGAATTTGATATTGAAGTGCTCAGCATTAGTGAAGGTGGTACGGAGGGCGGTATCAGAGAAGCCATCCTGACAGTTAAAGGTCCCTGGGCTTACGGATACTTAAGGGCTGAGGGCGGTATTCATCGACTTGTCAGGAAATCACCCTTCGATCAGAATCACAGGCGGCATACGAGTTTTGCTTCGGTATTTCCACTGCCGGACATTGAGGAAGAAATTGAAGTTGATCTCCGCGATGAAGATATAAGGATAGATACTTACAGGGCCAGCGGAGCGGGTGGTCAGCATGTTAATAAAACAGATTCAGCTGTTAGAATGACTCATATTCCAACCGGAATTGCGGTTTCATGCCAGAATCAGCGGTCACAGTTCAGGAACAGGGAAGTAGCCAGGAGAATCCTGAGAGCAAGGCTGTATGAACTCGAAGAGGAGAAAAGGCGGGAAGAGAAAGCAAAACTGGAGAAGACAAAGAAGGATGTATCGTGGGGTCATCAGATAAGATCGTATGTCATGCATCCCTATAGGATGGTAAAGGATCACCGAACCGGAATGGAAACATCCAGTATTGATGATATCCTTTCCGGTGAAATCCAGGAATTTATTGAGGAATATCTGAGAAAGAGCAGTCAGCAATGAGTGATGAAAATAATTCGGTAAGAGAAGAAAAGCTACTCCATCTTACGGAGGATCTTGGTGTAGACCCTTACCCTGCAAGGTGTATGAAATCAACGCTAATCAGTAAGATAAGGGATGATGGGGAAACAGAAGAGAGTGTGGTCGCATCGGGAAGGCTTACCGGAAAGCGGGAGCATGGAAAAACGATATTCGCTGACCTTCGGGATGGATCAGCATCGATCCAGCTGTATTTCGGTAAAAAGGTGCTCAGCGAAAAGGACTGGTCTGTGCTTGAACTTCTCGATCTCGGAGATATCGTTCAGGTTAAGGGATCCGTCTTTACCACCAGGATGGGAGAGCTGACCATCAGATGTGAGGAGTTTGAACTGCTCTGCAAAAGCCTCAGGCAGCTTCCTGTTGTTAAAGTGGATGCCCAGGGCGTGGCACATGATGAAGTCAGCGACAGGGATCTGCTCTACCGTCACAGGTGTGTGGATCTTCAGGTGAATCCAGATTCACTCAATAGATTCGTAAAGCGGAGCAGTATCATATCAGCATTAAGATCGTACCTTGATTCCAACGGATTCCTGGAAGTTGAGACACCTGTACTCCAGCCCTTGTACGGAGGTGCAGCGGCAGAACCCTTTGAAACAATGTACGGAAGCATGAGCCAGCAGTTCTATCTCAGAATAGCTACAGAGCTGTATCTGAAACGGCTAATAGCCGGTGGGATAGACCGAGTGTACGAACTGGGAAAGGATTTCAGGAACGAGGGTGTGGACAGAACACACAGCCCCGAGTTCACTCAGCTTGAACTGTACGAAGCCTATGCGGATTACAATTCAATGATGGACAGATTTGAAGAGATGATCTGCCTTGCGGCCGATGCTGCGGGGCATAGCGGCACTGTTGTATATCAGGGAACAGAATTTGATCTGACTCCTCCATTTCAGAGGATAGGTTTCATGGATTCACTACGGGATGCAAGCGGTGAGGATCTTTTCTCTTGGGAGCAGAAGGATCTCATTAAGCTTATGGATGAAAAGGGCATTATCACCCATGCTAATGACCGCATAACAATGCTCGATAAACTTTTCGATCATTATGTCGCCCACAGGATTCAGCAGCCGACCTTCGTGATCGACTATCCCGAAGAACTTTCTCCACTTGCAAAACAAAGAATGGACAATCCGGGTGTTACCGAAAGATTCGAAGTATTCTTCGGGGGCCTTGAACTTGCCAACGCTTTCAGCGAACAGAATAACCCCCTGCTTCAGAGGAGGATTCTGACAGAACAGGCCGAAGCAAGTGTGCACAGGAAGGGTGAGCTTGATGAGGAATTCCTTTACGCCCTGGAAATCGGTATACCTCCTACAGGTGGCATGGGTATAGGTATTGATCGCCTTGTCATGGTACTGACGGATACTGGAAAAATAAGGGATACTATTCTTTTTCCTCATCTAAGACGGAACGAAAAGTGAAGCTCTCGCTGATTATCCGTATTGCGTGGCGACAGATATTCAGCAGATCCAATTCGGGTTTCGTACGAACGGTATCTTTACTATCCATTGCAGGAATCGCCATTGGAGTTGCAGCGCTCATAATTCTGAACTCATTTATGGATGGATTTTCGGAATCCATATTGAAGCAGCTGTCCTCCATTCATTCCCCGATGGAGATAAGGATACCCGGCGGATATCCGCTTGATTCAGACGATATTCGCTATGCTGCAAACCTGGCCGCGATGTCGGAGAGTATCACATCCATATCACCTGTGCTTGAGAAAACGGTGGTTGCCGCTGGAAACAGCGGGGACGTTGCCGGAGTCCGCGTAAGAGGAGTGGACTGGGATGTTGAACCCGCCCTGGTATCCGGAGAGAGATTGAATGATCTTAATATTTCCGGTGAGGGCGCTGTCCTGGGGACAGCTCTTTCCGAACGACTCGGTGTCACGCAGGGAGATACTCTCAGACTTGCTTCTACCGATGCAACACAGTTTTCAGCCATGGGCAGGCTGCTTGTGGATACTATTGTTTCTGTTTCGGTAAGTGCCGTAACGGATTTCGGGATTGATGAGTACAATTCAGCGATAGTTCTTACAGATCTTACAACCGCTTCTCTTCTCTTCAGATATCCAATCTCGGCAACATCAATTAGTGTCGGTCTGGTAGAGGGAGCGGATCCGGTAAGGGAAGCTGAAAGCATCTCCACTATACTGAGAGAATCGTATATTGCAGGAGAAAGCGAATACATGATCTGCAGTGCTTTTATTTCGAATCATCAAAATCTTTTTGCAGCCCTGGGGTTGGAGAAAACTGGAATGACCATCGTATTGGCACTGATAAGTGTTGTAGCTATGCTGAACCTGCTCAGTGCTCTTAACATGATAGCTATTGAGCACAGGAGGGATACTGGAGTTCTGAGATCAATGGGAGCGTCTCCGGGCACGATTGTATCCACAGGATTAATGCAGGGCGGAATTATAGGTCTGAGCGGTGCTCTGGCAGGAAGCATCTTCGCTGTGCTTGTTACTATCCTGATAAACAGCTTTTTTCCGATCAGGCTTGAAAGCAGTGTTTACTGGATTGACGTGCTTCCAGGGAAAGTACAACCGCTGCTTATCCTCGGTATAGGTTTTGCAACCATCGCAGCGTGTTTTATTGCCTCTCTTTTCCCTTCTCTGCATGCGATTAAAGTATCACCTTCAGAGGCGGTAAGGTATGAGTGAAAATACAAATCCCGTTCTGTCCGCTGTTGATATATGGAAATCATATGGAAAAAGTGCTACTTATCTATCCATAATCAAGGGGGCATGTATAGAAATATCAGCTGGAGAAATCGTATCCATCGTTGGGCCGAGCGGTTCTGGTAAGAGTACTTTTCTTCATGTCTGCGGAGTGCTTGACCCACCTGACAGGGGCAAAGTATCCGTTGGTAGAATGGATGTATGGTCAGTCAGTGAATCCAGAAGGGCACGAATCAGGAATAGTGAACTCGGGTTCATATTTCAGTTTCATCATCTGCTGGATGAGTTCACACTGCAGGAGAACGTGGCGATGCCGTCGATGCTGGCTGGAAACTCCAGGAAGGATGCCCTTGATTCTGCAGCGGAACTCCTGGAGGAAGTTGGTCTGTCCGATAGAGGTCAGCACTTTCCATCGGAGACTTCCGGAGGAGAGAGGCAGAGGGCTGCTGTAGCCAGAGCATTAATACTATCACCTTCTGTAGTGCTGGCAGACGAACCGACCGGGAACCTTGATGCGGTCAACAGCAGGATTGTGGAAGATCTGATGTTCGAGCTGGCTGCCAGAAGAAACCAGGCTTTTATTATTGCAACCCATAGTATTGACCTTGCTCGAAGAGCTCATAGATGCCTTATACTGGACGATGGTGTTCTCCGTTACTGATATGTTAATTATTGCAGAGTTTTTTGTGCAGGATTATCTTCAGGGAACAAAGGATCACTATTATGGATAGAATCATCCCGAAGCGGGAAATGTTTTGCTAAAGGAGAATAAGTGCCGGAAAAACTGACAGAAAAAGCACGAGCTGCCCTTGAGATCGCTCTGAATGAAGCTGAAAGATCGGGGCAGTCCAAAGTAGCCTCCGAACACATTCTTTTCGGTCTGATTTCCGTAAAGGGTTCAGCATCCCTGATCATTCTACACGAGCTTGGTGTGAGGATCGGTGTACTGAGAACAAGACTTGAAAATCTAATGCGAAGACCGGTGGCAAACGAGATAAACCTCAGAGAGATCGGCTGGACCACCAAAGCTCGTCTGGTGAGGCGTGAAGCCGGCAGGAGAGCTGCAAGCAGAGGGGCAGCTGAAACAGGTACTCATCACCTTCTTCTTGGTCTTCTTTCCGTTGGAAACTGTCAGGCGTCGAGTATTTTAAGGGAAAAGGGTGTATTTCTGAAGACCGCTGAAGAAGCTGCCGCAGAGCTTCCGCCTCACATAGAATCAGATGGTGGTGAGCATCAGAAGAATGTTCAGGAAATACCGGGAATAGAATATTTCTGCAGAGATCTGACCAAAATGGCCAGGGAGGGAAAGCTTGATCCTGTTATCGGCAGAGAAAAACAGATCAACAGAGTGATCCAGGTACTCTGCAGAAGAAAAAAATCCAACCCTATTCTTATTGGTGAACCGGGGGTCGGGAAGACTGCGATAGTTGAAGGTCTGGCAGGTCTTATTGCGCAGGGCAAAACACCCAATATCCTGGCTGGGAAACGTATACTTGCTCTTGATATGGCTGCCGTTGTCGCAGGAACGAAATACAGAGGGCAGTTCGAACAGAGATTGAAGAAGCTTCTCCAGGAGATTATTGAATCAGGTGATATCATCCTGTTTATCGATGAAGCGCACGTACTGGTTGGTGCCGGTGCAGCCGAGGGTGCCATGGATGCTGCCAATCTTCTTAAACCGGCCCTTGCAAGGGGTGAATTGAAGTGTATCGGAGCCACAACACTCGATGAATACAGGAAACGCATTGAGAAGGATGGAGCACTGGAGAGAAGATTCCAGCCAGTCCCCGTTGATCCACCTGGTGTAAGTGAGACAATAGAGATTCTGGAAGGTCTCCGGCATAGATATGAAGAACACCATGGAACCGTATATACCGATGAAGCTGTTCAGGCTGCAGCGAAACTGGCAGCAAGATATATCAGCGGCAGGTTCCTTCCTGATAAAGCCATCGATGTTCTGGATGAAGCAGGGGCGAAGAATAGAGTGTCGCATTCCATTCTGCCCAAGAATATTAAGGAGATGATGAATGATCTGGCGGAACTCAGAGCCAGAAGGAAGTCAGCATCACAGAATGAAGATTTCGAGAGCACCCTTGGATTAAGGGAAGAAATAGAGAATCGCGAGAAAGAACTCGCTGATACCCGCTCCAGCTGGCTGGCCGGTATTCATATCTCTCCCGTTTCAGAACAGCAGGTAGCCGAAGTTGTCGCAGACATGACAGGCATTCCGGTAAGCAGGGTGGGGAAGAGTGAAACTGCCGGGCTTCTGGACCTTGAAGACAGGCTTGAGGCCAGGATAGTAGGACAGAGGGAAGCGATAGACAGCATAACCAGTGCGATAAGACGGAGCCGCGTGGGGCTGCGGGATGTGAACAAGCCCGCTGGAACATTCCTGTTCCTCGGCCCTTCGGGAGTTGGAAAGACGGAGACCGCAAGGATACTTGCTGAACTGGTATTCGGGGATCCTTCGGCTCTGATAAGGATCGATATGTCCGAATTCCAGCAGAGTTTCTCAGGATCAAGACTGATAGGCGCACCTCCTGGGTACATAGGATACGATGAAGGTGGACAGTTGACGGAAAAAGTACGGAGAAGACCATATTCCATCGTGCTTCTTGATGAAATTGAAAAAGCTCACACCGATCTTTACAACATGCTGCTGCAGGTATTGGACTACGGCAGAATGACCGATAACTACGGCAGGGAGATAGATTTTACAAATACGATTCTGATAATGACAAGCAACATCGCCGCTAGAAGCCTTCTGAACGGTGGAAAACTCGGGTTTTCAACAGATGAACCGGAAGGTGAAACTGAACGTATTGACGGACTGGTTATGGATGCCGTGAAAAGCCACTTCAACCCCGAGTTTCTCAACAGACTTGACGAGATAGTGATATTCAACCCCCTCGAGTTTTGCGACATGGAGAAAATAGTCTCCCTTCAGATGGAGGATGTAGAACAGCGACTGTCTGAACTCGGTATTACACTTGCCCTGACACCTGAAGCTATAACACTCATAACAGAAGCCGGTTACGACCCTGATGCCGGAGCTCGACATATAAGAAGAACAATAAGAAGACTGCTCGAGGATCCGCTTACCGATGCGATACTCAGAAGTGAATTCTCATCCGGTGACTCCATTCTTGCAGTCAGGGATGGCAACCGTATCGTTTTCAAAATCTCCAGTGAAAATAATGAAGAAGTAATCAGATCGAACACAATACACGGAAGAGTTGAGAATTGAGATTAAGTACAGCAATACTGGCATTAATGATCTCAGCGTCGCTGGCGCTGGAGATCGGTTCGGTGGAAGTGACAGGCAATTCCTTTGTAAGCACTGATCTCATCACCAGGGTTTTCGGGCTTGAGACAGGGGATATCTATAGTCCTGCCGCTGTCAGCCGGGGAACCAGAGACCTTTTCGGGCTCGGTTATTTCAGTAACATCGAAATACAGGCCGACACTGTCGAAGGAGTGGCCGACCTGCTGATACTCGTTCGTGAAAATAGACTGCTCAGCAGAATTGAATTCAGTAATCCTGGATGTCTTGATGAGGACGATGTACTGGATTCCCTCTCACTTTTTCCGGGTCAGACAATTTCACCGGGACAGGTTGAGGAAGCCCGCATGGTAGTGCTGCATTATTATGCTGAAGATCATAGACACGAGGCAGTAGCCACTCCCATATGGCTTGATCCGGACAGCGATAACAGGAGTGTACTTCTGTTCGAATGCGAAGAGGGTCCGAATATCCGCGTCGGGGAGATTGACTTTTCCGGCAATATCGCATTTAACGATGGCAAACTCCGAGGCCAGATGGATACTAATCAGGATTCCTTCTGGCGATCCGGAAGGTACAGGAAAAGTGAATTCGAAGCCAGCCTGGATTCGGTGATCACGTTCTACCAGGATCATGGATATCCCGAAGCCAGAATTATTGATGTCGAACAGTCAATGCTCGAAGACGGTCGACATCTGAGGTTCGATATCACGCTGGATGAGGGTGGATACTACACTTTTGGTAATATTTCATTCTCTGGCAATGAAGCCTTTCCGGACTCAATCCTTCTTTCGGCCATGGATATGAAACCGGGAGACGAATACAGCAGGAAAAAGATGAACTCATCCCTGATGACAATGTACGAATTGTTTCAGGAACTTGGATATTTCTATGCGGGTATCGACCCGGTTGTAACAGACAGCGAAACGGATAACACTCTGCATATCGCCTACATTGTGAATGAGGGCGAAAGAGCCCATGTCCGCAAGATAGAGATCACCGGGAATAACAGAACACTCGAGAATATTATCAGAAGGCAGTTAACCGTATATCCCGGTGATATGTTCCAGCGATCAGCTCTCATGAGGAGTTACAGGAATATCTACTACCTGAATTATTTCAGTAACGTTGGTGTGGATTTCCGCTATATTGAAGATTCCCCGGATGTTGACATTGTATTCGATCTGGAAGAGAAAACGACCGGCAAAGCCGGGATTGGGGCCGCATACGGCGGAGGAACAGGCTTCAGCGGGTTCGTTGAACTGGGAGAAACCAATCTTTTCGGTCGAGGGCAGAGTCTGACCTTCAATTACCAGTTCTCAAAAACCCAGCATGATATTCAGGTAAGCTTCAGGGAGCCATGGTTCAGGGATACTCCTTTATCACTTGGTGGAGAGGTATTCCATACTACTTACAATGAATCGGAATACGACCGCCGCAGAACAGGGGGAGCTATAACGGTGGGCCGTCCGCTTCCATGGGTGGACTACGCCTCAGCCTCCATGAAGTACAGCCTTGAAAAGGTTGATGTATTTAATATTACGAGCGATACAACGAGTTATTACTATTCGCTTCGAAATACGGATTGGCCAAGGTGGACAAGTTCTGTCAGACTGAATTTCACAAGAGACAGCAGAGACAGACAGATGTTCGCATCCAGAGGTTCCCTTAACAGTCTTACTGGAGAATTTGCGGGAGGTGCTCTTGGCGGAAATATTGGATACCAGAAATATCTTATTGATTCAAGCTGGTATGTTCCATCCTTCTGGAGATTTATATTCTTCCTGAGAGCAAGGATCGGGATGGTGGCATCTCTGGATGGTAGAGAACCTCCTGCATACGAGTATTTCGAACTGGGCGGAACTGGTTTCTATGGTGTCAGAGGGTATCCGTCACACAGCATCACAGCTCAAGAAGGTTATGAAACGGTAGGCGGAGGATCAATGCTTATCCTCAGTGCCGAATACAGATGCCGGATTATTGATCAGCTCCAACTTGCTGTATTTGCCGATGCTGGAAACACATGGGCATCATGGTCTTCCAGCGATTTTAGCGATCTGAACCGTGGCGCAGGGGTCGGGATCCGGATCGAAGTACCTATGCTGGGTGTCATAGGGTTTGATTACGCTTACGGTTTTGATGGTCCTGATCGTGGTTGGGAACCGCA
Source organism: uncultured bacterium (assembly GCA_964624675.1). Lineage (GTDB taxonomy): Bacteria > Fermentibacterota > Fermentibacteria > Fermentibacterales > JCC-6 > Aegiribacteria. Next base: position 545 of record CAZUYF010000065.1, on the reverse strand, counting down.
TTTCCAGTTTGGTACAATGTTCTAACAAAGATTAATGAACCGAACACTGAGGGCACTGGATTATCGGTATATACCGTTTGACCGTTTTGTATTTGGAGGATTAGAGTCATGAAAATTACCTTGCTTGTAGCAATTTCTGTTGCTTCTATTCTTATGGCACAAACAATCGCAGTCATAGACTCAGACAGGATATTCGATAATCTGGGGGAGGTGACCGATGCCACCGAACTTCTGGAAAGAGAGATCCTGGATTGGGAAGCCCACGCCGATTCACTTCAGGAAGAGATCGATGCCATTCAGGCTGACCTTGAGTATACAATGGTAATGAGCCCGGAACGGAGAAGGGAAAGAGAAGCACTGATAGAAGAGAAGTCTGTGGAGCTCCAGACATTCCTTTCGAATACATTCGGACCGGGAGGACTGGTAGAATCAAGAAACAGTCAGCTTGTCTCACCAATAGTAGCCAGTATCAACGAAGCAGTTCAGGAATTGAGCATTGAAGAAGGATACGATATAGTATTGGACACATCGGGGGGACTGGTTGT
>CAZUYF010000064.1:0-10317 GCA_964624675.1 uncultured bacterium | reverse complement strand
GAACCAGGGATCGAATTCACTGCCCTCGTAACCGTAGATATCGGGCAATGAATAATCGAAATCCTGAATGCCGTCCGCCTCCTCAAGATCAACACCTTTGTGATCAGGATCAACATTGACCATGTTCATTGCGAGATAAGCTCCCAGGCGGGTTTCATCGATATGCCATATCAGAATCCCTGAACCGGGAAGGCCGAAGTCGTGCTCGTGTATTCCGCACATACCGTTCCCATCAGGATCACGCTGCCTGTTTTCTACAAGCAGATACTCCGAACTGTTCAGGGGAATCTTAAGGATGGAATCGTCGAAAAGCAGTTCATGAGTTCCGTCGGAGACTTCAACAGCAGTATTCCAGCCAAGATAAATCCGGGACCACGCGCTTAATGATGATGGCCAGTACCCGCTCATTAACCACTGTCCGTAACCCATCAGGTCCCAGCCGCCGATTCCCACATGACCTGTATTGGTATCGTAAAGATCCGGCAATCCCAGCTGGTGTCCGAATTCGTGGCAGATGGTGCCAAGCACACCAAGGCCGAAACCGTCCTGTGATTCCTGCTCGGGAACAATAACGCTCTCCCGGATAACAACTCCGTCGGACGTGGGAATTCCCTGGTAACCCAGACCGGCCCCGGGAAGGTAATAGATTAAATCCGTGAGCGTAAGGAAAACCGATCCGATGTCTCCAGGGCTGTTTCTGTATATATCAGCCTCCTGGCCGGAACCGGCGTGATTGATAATAACGGCATCGTACAGGCTGAAATCGATATCCTCGTCCGCAAGCGTGATAGCGTCCCGCATAAGCATACATGCGCCCTGCATGTAATTCTCGTCATCACCGTAAAACATCATCTGATGCTGCAGAGTGTATGAACCGTTCTGGGAGGATGGGTATATATCAATGGAAAGTGCTAATTTACCTCCACTTACATCCTCGTAATATAAAGCAAGATCGTTCATGATTCCCTGAAAGTACCCCTTGTTATGGGGGGGATCTGCGCTCAGATCGATTCTTCCGTTCCCGCTTGTTTCATCGGTAAAATCCTCCAGAAACTGTACCCTTATCATGCAGACATTCAGTGTATCGTCAGCGCTGTCGATTTTACCTGGCCCCGCAATGGCCACACCTTCCGAGGGTCGCTCGTGCAGCGGGGGCATTACTCCGTGAATTAAAGGCGGGGCAGCCGAGGCAGCTCCGGCTGCTATAACCAGCAGCAGGGTTAAGAATCTTCTCATTTACGTCTAGAACCTTACGGAAAGGGAGTACTTGGAGTTGTACTTCCCTGAACCCTGCAGATTCTCCTCAACTGGTATGAAGGCCATATCAAGCTGAAAACCGGCGTACTGGAGTCCTGCGCCGAAGGTGGGTCCCTGGATGGTTGAAATGCCTTCCGTGTCATGGATGTATCCCGCTCGGAGCGCCATAAGGTCGTAGTACCAGAACTCAGCACCAGCTCCCCACTTGTTTTCGTTGAACTCCGTCGAAAGACCATCGTCAACACTCGTCAGCAGTTTGCTGTAGTCGGCCGTACAACGGAGGCGTGTGAGATGTGAATCGAATGGAATGTAGGCAATTCCCATTCTGATAGTGCGCGGCAGAGGATTGTCCCCGGAATTGCCTCCGTAGCTGACATTTGGTCCCAGGTTTGTCAGGCTCGCCCCGATATTCACGCGGCCGGCGCTTTCAAGTCCCAGCGCCTCCATGGGTACATGGTACAGAACCCCAAGATCAGCTGCGAAGGATGTCCCCTTGCCGGAGTCCTTATAGTAAAGATGATCGTAAACGAATTTCAGTCCAAGTCCCACCGCGACACCGGGCGCTACCTCGGTTCCGAAGGAACCTGTCAGGGCAATACCGTACGAGTAGAATGTTCCGAGTTCCTGTCCCGATTGTGTCGTTTCCAGCTGTTCGCCCATTGACATGAAAGTGATGTTGCCTCCGACACCGCCCCACCCTTCTATATGAGTGGCGTAACCCAGAAACTCGTAGTACAGATCATCAGCAAGCTGGGGAAGCCAGTTACTGTGCTGCAGGGTAAGTTCGTTTCCCGTAGTGTCAACGAAAGCCAGCCCTGCCGGATTCCAGTACGATGCGGTTGCATCGTTGGCCAGGGCTGTAAAAGCTTCACCCATACCGTTTGGGCGTGCGCCCGGAGTTATTGTCATCCAGATCACGCTGGCCGTGGAAGCGTATGTTAACGAAGATATGACAAGAACTGTAATAACACTAAAAAGTCCTTTTTTCATCGTTCCTCCTGCTTAAAACCGGTATTTCTTCCGGATTTAATGTAATCTACTAAAGGCCGGTTGCAAACCTGAACCACCGCCAGGATGTACAAGCATCAGTTATTGGTTACGTACAACGGCTATTATTCCGGTAGCCTTTGAGTTCTCTCCAGAATCGGAAAGCGAAGCAGCAGATACAACAAAGATATATGCCCCGCTGGCCACCGCATCTCCATCCGTATCTCTGCAGTCCCACAGGCACTGGTTATATCCGGCTCCTCCTTCAATGTTCCCGAAAAATATGACCCTTCTTCCGGTCACCGTATAAACAGTAATGTCAACCTTTCCAGGGGATGTCTGAGTCCAGTTTATTGACGTTCCGTCACTGCAGGGATTGGGATAGGGAAACACGCTGCTTATCCCGAATGAATTATCATCGGTGACGCTCAATCCTATCTCTACAGTGGATGTATTGATAAGACCGTCCGACGCCCTCAGCTGGATAATATGGTTTCCGGGTTCAAGAACACCGATTCCCACACTGAGTTCACCCTCAGTACTTGAACCTGTATGATACTGGAAATAGCCTGAAACATCATCCGGTGTGCCATCCACATAAAGCGCAAGCTGGCGGCCTGGATTACCCAGAAGGTTTATGCCGGAACTGTCCTCCAGAATTGCTCTGACGCAAATATCACCCGATATCTCAGGGTCGATTGTATTCCGGTATCCTTCAACCCACAATTCTATCGATGGACCTTCATTGTCCGGAAGAGGATTTCCAAAATCAAGTCTCGCGGGATAGGTTGAGACCACCGCGAAGAAATCGTTGTTCATGAATGTCAGCTGAGTCCGGGCAAGGGCCCCGGTATCACTGTCAACGGGTACGAACATACTCGCGCTGTAATCAGGTTCAGCGTATACCGTACCGGAAAAGAATCTGCCTGGAAGTGACAGGTAATCGATGGGCAGAGTCTGTCTGAAAGTGAAGTAAGTATCAGGCTGGCACGATTCCCAGGATTCAACGAAAACAATACCGTCCGAGGGAGCCGAACCTGTAAGAGTAACTTCTTCTCCGGAAAATAGTGTATCGTCGGAAACTTCGAACGAATCCCAGGGGAAAGCAAGCCTGAGACTGCCATCACCAAAAAGTACGTACTGGGCCATATTAGTAGTGTAGCCAGCCTCTATCTTCGCAAGCATTACACACATGCCCACCGAAAGATCCGGCTCACTGAACATGTAATCCAGAATATAACCTACAAGGACTTCGTTCGATATACCCCCTGTTTTATCTGTGGCCCCCATACCGAGTATCGCACCCCCTGCCTGAGATGTTGTTACCTGTTGAGCCAGACATTCGGACGAAGGGTTATGGAACTGCCCGACATCACATGAGCCGAAAATAGCTACAGGAAGGCGCTGCTCACACGCAAGAAGCCCGTTATCTTCAAGGTATAGAAGGCCCTCGTCCGCCAGCTGGTCGTATGCACCATGCCCCAGATAGAAGGAGACAAGAGCCCCTTCGCTCCAGAGGTCTATATAATCCTGTCTCGCCTCGGGTTTGGCCCCTACGCTGTTCCATTCGTAGAAGATAAGATAGAGTTTCTCCGGGCGAAGCACGTGGGGAAGATGATCGGTCAGTAATCTTTCAACACTCCGGGTATGTTGTGGTTCATCAATTCCAGTTTTAGGTGACAGCTCATCGTCGGCAGCGCCCAGCACAACAGTCTGCCATACCCCGCAGTTTTCGCCGCTGCGGTATGAAAGGCTCCTGTCAACTATAAGCTGAAGGTCAGAACGGTTGGTTATTGCCATTCTGGATAGCGCTATCTGAGGGAACGGGGATCCCTCGACTATCACAAACTCATCGTCCGAAACAATCAAAGATTCACTCCTGTACAGAATATCTATGTAAGAAATCCTGGCCGAAATAAAATTAAGCGGATCCCAGCTTCCGCCGCCTACAAGGATAATATCTTCGGGCAAAGGGTCCCATGAATCGAGTATGTATGAAACCATCGCCTGAATGGCCCGGGGGTCTTTGACGCCACCGTTGAACTCATTGTAAACCTCCGAAGCAGCGATTGCGATCACATCCGGGTTTAACTGCGTCAACGGGCTTATATCATCGTAGAACTCATCGGCTGCAATATAGACGCACCGGGCACCATCCATCGTTCCTATGATCCTGCCGGGTGATTCGTACCTTACTTCCGAGGGAAAGCGCATATCCGCGTAATCGGAGATCCAGAGCCCCCTGGTGTCCCAGGAGTCAGGCACTTCAAATTCGAACTGGTGCGGGTTCTCAATACTGATATTTTCCGCCAGTGTATCACCACCTACGAGGAATACAAGGGCATCATCAAGATTGTTTTCCCATGTGAATTCCTGCCGGGCGGTTACGGGCCACCAGTCCAGAGGAACCTGAGCCTGACCGGATACGGATCTGTCAGTCCATCCGAAGATTTCAAACCAGTCAAGAAAAACAGTATCGCTACCTGATTCCCTGATTATCTGGAGGCTGAGGGAGTTCCCCGAAGCCAGAATTCCTTCCATAGGCACTGTAAGAAGATATTCATCGGTATCGCGCCAGACGGTATCGCATACTTCGGCACCGTTAAGTTGAATTCTGATATGATGGTCTCCGGAAAGATTGGAAATCAATTTAATCTTCAGAAAACCGCTGCCTCTGGTATCGGGAGAGTTAAAATTAAAGTAGTGCCAGGTGTCTGAAGTACCCTCGGACACAATCCAGGCCCAGTCATCCGGGAAAGGGATAATACCACGGGTTCGGACATGATTCTGTTCAAGGTGCTGCCTTGAGAGAAAGCTGTCAGGCATTGCGGGAGCACCTGTCAGTTCCCCGTTCTGAACATTCATCCTGGCTCCGTCTTCACCACCCCATGTAAGCCAGTAGGTGTTACGCGTACAATACATGTGGTTGTAATGGGGGGGCATGCTGCTGTCTGCGGGTTCCCACCATGCAAGCCCTCTTCCGAAGAAGAACAGCCTGTCACCAGCATCGAATGTGCCGTCTCCACCATCCTCTATCAGAATGGGAACAGGTCTTGGTCTGTATGCGTTCATCCAGGGCTCCTCCCCCATATCACGGCCTATGCCGCAGAAAAGTGAGAGACTGGACGATGGAGTACCTTCCGCAGCAGGGATATCCGCTCCGGTAATACAGTACATTCCTGCCGTATCAATATCCATGGCGTACCATGGCAGACCCCAGAAGGGACTTGAATCGTATCTCTCCTGAGAAACACTCCAGATGTGATTTCCACCTTCGAACAGCGCATCGAATATGGCGCCGGATAAGCCTGAGGCGGAAACCGCTGGTCTGGCTGCGGGATAACTAAGGCGTATGCGGAATCTCTCGGCTGAATAAAGGACGCCGTTTCGGTTTATAACAGGATGCAGCTGAATATGAGCGTAGCCTGCCCTTCTGAAGGTTCCCGTACCAGCGATCAGTCCCCAGGTCCGGGGGATATCTTCGGTTGCTGCCGCTTCGTAATTCTCTATCCCGTCTGGTGATACACTTACACTGGAGATCGTACCTCCCGAGAGGTATTGGACTCCTTCAGGAATGATCTCCAGCTGGGGCTCAGCGCCTGGCGGTATTGCAAAATACAGGGCAGCCTCCGGCAGAAGTACGGATCCCGAAGGACCGGAATAACCGCAATCATCCGCCATATAGCCTGTTAGACCATCTGGAAGCCCCCCAAGAGATTGTATCCCCGAACACTCCCAGGTAAGGACTGTTGAGGATGTTCCCACTGCAGCCCGGACAGCCTGAGCGGCTGTGGGTGAAATGGGTCCTGAACCAAGCAGTAGAATAAGCAGGAAAGCCATTGCTACAGCTCCGTTAATTCCAGCATGGGAGAGTCCCCATCCTCTTCACCAGGGAGCTTCTCCTCTTCAGGGATCATTTCCGATTTGATTCTTTCTTCCTCCAGGTCCAGCATTTTACCGTGAGAATCGACGAATGACCTTATCTGTGTTAACACTGATAGTCTTCTATCCTGCAACTCCCGAATAGTTTCAGTCAGTACCTGAACCCTTTCCCTGGCTTCGGATACAAGATTGGATGCTTTGATCTCGGCATCCATGATTATGAGCTCGGCCTCTCTATCAGCTTCTTTTCTTGCCTGCGTAGCGCTTTGCTGCTGCTGAACAAGCACGTCTCTTACCGCACCTTCCATCCGGTCGAAATCCGATGCTCTGGCTCGGAGTACGAGCAGTTCTTTCTCAGCATTCTCGAGACTCTCGACAAGTTCCTCCCAGGCGGACGCAACCATTTCAAGGAATGCTTCCACCTCATCTACATCGTAACCTCTCATGGTTTTGCGGAAATTCTGTCTTCTTATATCAAGAGGAGTAATACGCACGGTGATTCTCCATTTCCATATCCGCTGAGATCAGGGATACTGACCCTTTATGTTCGAATATACACACTATAGAATAATATTTTTGTTCAATTGAAGCCAATTCCATTTCAGCTCGCCTGCCTTGGTCCAAAAAGGTATCTGCCGAGCCTGATGGTAGTAGCCCCCTGGGCAACCGCAAGCTCAAAATCATCACTCATTCCCATGGAAAGCTCGGGAAGATCGTAACCACAGCCGCTGGCAAGTCGGTCTCTGAGATTCCGAAGAAGGGCAAAGGCCGAAGAGGTATCCTGTTCGGTTCCCCCCAGGGGTCCTACAGTCATCAGCCCTGAAATATGAAGACCCAGCTCTCCGATCTCACCCAGAACATCACGAAGCAGATGATAGTCGGGATCGAAGCCATGCTTGGATGCTTCGCTGGATGTATTTACCTCAATGAGGATACCGGGCTGTTCCTCCCCTTTTGAAACCGTTCTTCGAGCTATTTCCCTTGCGATTTTTAATCTGCCCACTGAATCTATCCAGTGAAAATCCCGAACGGCCTGCCGCACCTCTCCCGTATGTATTGGTCCGATCATGTGGAATTCAGCGGCATTTTTCCCGAGGGCTTTTATTTTGCGCCCTCCCTCGCTGACACGGTTTTCTCCGAGGAGAGTCACACCGGCTTCTATAGCCATCGCAGCGATCTCTACAGGATGTGTTTTAGTGACGGCCATTATCGCGACCGCGCGGCCGGGTTCTCCGCAGGAATTAAGAGTATCCTCAACCAGCTCGATAGCGGTCTTAAGATTGTTTTCAATGATCTCTACTGAAGTAATAACTCTCACCTCCCTGAATGAGAAATATGGGTAAACCTCAGGTTGCTGTCACACCGGCTGCAGAATATATTATTGCAACTGTTTTGCATTAAGGAAAAAGTTTTGAAGACATCAGGGATATGGAACAAGCTGAGGACGAGCGGGCTCCGAATCACTCCGCTGAAAAAACAGGTGGTTGAACTCTTCATGGGCGGTGCCTGCGGCCTTTCTGCAAGGGATGTTCAGGAAAGACTGTCATGTAATCCTCATATATCAACAGTTCACAGATGCCTCGGTTCCCTGGAGCAAATCGGTTTTCTCAGGCCTGATAGAAGTTTCGAGGGTATTCTGCGTTACAGGTGTTCCAGATATTTCTACCCCGATCATGGTCATTTCAAATGCGAGAAGTGTGGAAAAAGATTCCCCGTTTCATGCAGGCTCCCGGACGATTTTATCAAAATGGTCGAAAAAACGTGCAGTTTTCAAGTAGTGAATTCGGATTTCTTCCTTGAAGGGAAATGCAGCAAATGCGCAGATTGACCGCGGGCATTATTCCAGTTCTTGCCCTGCAGGCAATCCTTCTTCAATCCGGCTGCGTACCCGCATCAACGGAAGAAGGAGATGAGCTGACAGTAGCGGTCAGTGTTCTGCCTCAGAAATATTTCGTGGAACGGATAATCGGTGATTCGATCAACATTATCGTTGTTGTACCTCCCGGTGCAAACCCGGCAACTTACGAACCCTCCCCGTCGGATATGAGGAACATGAGCAGTGTCGACGTATGGTTTACAATAGGAGTCCCTTTTGAATCCCCATGGCTTCCAAGGTTTACGGGCAGCAACCCCGACCTCCGGATCAGAAGCACAATTGAGAACATCGAGAGGCTTCCGATAGACAGGTACACCGTTTCAGGTCATGAAACATTACCGGATCATCACGGTCACGACGGCGGTTCTCCGGACCCGCACGTCTGGCTTTCACCGGAACTGGTCCGGAGCCAGGCGGCGGTCATTGCGGAGGAACTCTCTCTGCTTGACAGCTCGGGAGCGGACGAATACATGGAGAACCTGAACAGTTTCAGCACGGAGATCGATTCCCTTCAGAGCAGAATACGCTTACTCATCGGGGCTTCCTCCTCCAACAGCTTCATCGTCTTCCATCCCGCCTGGGGTTACTTTGCGGATGAGTTCGGGCTTATTCAGATACCGATTGAGACAGCCGGAAGCGAACCATCACCCAGGGAAATGTCCTTACTGATTGACTACGCCAGAGAGAACGATATACGCGCTGTTTTCGTATCCCCTCAGTTCAGCACCTCCTCAGCTGCTTCAATCGCAGCGGAGATCGGCGTTTCCGTAAGTTACATAGATCCTCTTGCGGAGAACTGGAGCAGCAATCTCCTCAATGTGGCGGAACAGCTTTCCCGAACGCGGAATCCTTAATGAAAGAAGCAATCAGGTTGCACGGTGTTACCGCTGGTTACCGAAGAGGCAATCCCATAATACATGACATTGATCTTACCGTTCCGAAAAACGATTTTCTTGCGATAATCGGCCCTAACGGCGGTGGAAAAACAACACTTCTCAAAGTGATCCTGGGCCTTCTGACGCCCTGGGAAGGCACAGCGTCTGTTCTCGGTGGATCTCCTGAGAAAACCCGCCCTGCAATCGGCTACGTACCTCAGCTCATACCTGAAGAATCATTTCCGATCACCGTAATGGATGTAGTCCTCATGGGCAGGCTGAGGAATGCAGGTCTGTTCCGAAGATTCTCGCGCAGGGACAGGACGATAGCTGAAATGAACCTTGCAAGGCTTAATGTGGAAGACCTTGCCGGTGATGATATGAATTCCCTTTCAGGCGGTCAGAAGCAGCGTGTACTTATTGCAAGAGCCCTTGCTGGAAATCCGCAGATACTCCTTCTCGATGAACCTGTCGCGAGTGTGGATCACGATACTCAGAAGAGCTTCTTCAATCTCCTTGCAGAACTGAACAGTAACATGACGATAGTGCTTGTCACCCACGATGTAGGTGCGGTATCGGCTCATGTTAAAACCATCGCATGCATCAACAGAACCCTGATGAGTCATGGAGATACACTGTCATCTGAATCTGTGGCAATGGCCTACGGCTGCCCTTTTGAACTTATCTCCCATGGCGGTATTCCCCACAGAGTTCTTGGAACAGGAAAAGGACCGAAAACATGATCGATGCTCTGGGATATACATTCATGCAGAATGCGGTGATAGTTTCGGTTCTTGCATCGATAGCCTGCGGTATGATCGGCACACTCGTGACAGTCAACCGAATGTCTGCCCTTGCAGGGAGCATCGCCCACGCCTCCTTTGGAGGCCTCGGGCTGGCATATCTGGCGGGTTTCAATCCATTGATAGGAGCAACCTGTTTTGCAGTGGCGGGAGCGGCAGGCATAGCAGCCGTATCTTCGCGAAAAAGGGCAAGAACCGATACAGCCATGGCGGCTATGTGGGCAACAGGGATGGCTGCAGGGCTTGTCTTTATTAAACTCTCCGGAACCTATTCCGCAGACCTGATGAGCTGGCTTTTTGGAAGCTTGCTTGCGGTATCCGCTTCCGATATAACGTTCGCGGCTGTTCTGGATATCGTTATTCTTCTTCTGATCACTGGATTGTACAAGGAATTCCTGGCGGTTTCATTCGATCAGGAATTCAGCATGCTTCAGGGAGTGCCAACCCATTTCATCAGGGGGCTCTTCCTGATACTGACAGCGCTGACAGCCGTACTTCTCATGAAGATAACAGGTCTGATCATGGTGATTGCCATGCTGTCGATTCCAGCTGCAATTGCCAGGATGTACACGGGCAGCCTCTGGAAGATGATGATACTTGCATCTATTCTGGCAGCCGTATTCAACCTGGCAGGTCT
>CAZUYF010000063.1:0-10337 GCA_964624675.1 uncultured bacterium | reverse complement strand
TCGAGGTCATTTTCATCAACAACCCTCGCGACAAGTTCAGCCACTCCTTCGGGAGAAGTAAGGTTTTTTGTGGAGGAAGACGCCTGGTCTGCAAGCAGAACCAGAGCAGCCTCTATGGTTTGCGGCCTTGGACCCGGGTAGGAAAAATCTGCTTTTTTCACGCTTTTCGGGTCACTTGATTCCTGCAGGGCTTTATTGTAGAAGTACTTAGTAAGACCTACTCCGTGATGTTGCTGTATAATATCAATAACGGCTCTGGGAAGCTTTGCTTTTTCAGCCATCTCCACTCCGTCCCTAACGTGTGAAATAATGTTTACGGCACTTTCCCATGGGTTCATTTTGTCATGCGGGTTCTCCATGTTTCTCTGATTCTCTATGAACATTTCCGGATCCGCCATCTTTCCTATATCATGGAAATACCCGCCTGCGGAAGCGAGTGATTCCCATGCATCGATGGCTCCCGCTGCCTGCCCTGCAAGCTCAGCAACGGTTTGCGAGTGATTCCATGTTCCGGGGGCAACTTCCCGCATCTGTTTCAGAAGAGGATGGTCTGTTTTGTTGACTTCATCGATTGATAGAACTGTATAGACTCCAAAAATTCTTTCAAAAAGGAATAGAAGCGCGTGCGCAGAACCTATCCCGATAACCGGAACGAGAAGAAGACCCAGAATGGATTCCGTCATGGATGATGAGTAGAGAGATGTGTTAAGCATATGCAGCAGAAGAAACACACCAACACCCCCGCCTGCCGCCAGACCTATCGCGACAGGAACACTTCGTCTTTCCCTGACATCCCATACGGTAAGAGAGGCCAGAATTCCTGAAACAGCTGAAATCAGAACAATTGAATATGGGTGAGGGTGAACAAGGCCGAGAACGATGGAGAAGATCAGAGTGAAGAAGACCGCGTGCCTCCGGTGAAAGAATATACTTGTCAGGGCCGCTCCGAATGTGACCAGGGAAGCACAGGGATAACTGGTACTGTTCTTAAGGGCCAGCCACAGAGTTCCGGTGGCGGCAAGGGATAGCACCCATATCACACCCAGAAGAAGAAATCTGTTCGCTGCTATCCATGTATCCGGCATAATGTCATGAACGTAGAAGAATGCTATTCCCACTATTAACAAAACGAGAAGAAGCAGGCTTATTACATGCTTGAATCGACGGTTTTCCATGGCGGTATTCTTCAGGTGATCCAGGTATTCTATAGTTCTTGAAGTCACCTGCTCGTTAGCTTTGAGAAGTACACTTCCCGCCGTTATCGTTGTGTCGATATTACTGAACCCTGCTACGGCAGTCTCAGCATTTGCCTGCCTCGAGGAGTCATCCACTATGAGGTTGGGGCGAAGAATAGAGGAGATCTCTTCAAGATCATCACCGGAGAAACCCCATACTGACATTCTTATTTCAAGAATATCCCTCACATCCTCTATTTCGTTGATATCAAAAAGCTGCCTGTCCCGGGTCCCGGAGGAGCCATGGAGAACAGCTTGTTCTCCATCGTAATACTCACGAACATCAACAAGGTCGAATACACCCTCTTCGTAGATCGATTGCAGCTCTCCCACCATACCGCTCGCAAAAGAGGAATCATAAGTTGCAAGAAACAGCATCGGGTAAAGCCTGCTCCGGATAGGTTGCCATACCTCCTGGTCAAACTTGAGATGCACTGGTATGGATTCAAGCATCCCATCGCGAATTTCATCAAACTCATCCTCATGGTACGGAAGGTCGAAATCAACAGGAGCAACTATATCGTGGGGAAGGGTCTGGCCGACATTCAGCTCAAGATCAATAATGTGCTTGTCAGGCATGAAAAAAAGATAGAAAGTGCCGATGAACACAGTTGCAACAAGGCTCCCGGTCAATAAATTTCTAATTTTCATCAGCTGCCTTCATCTCGTTCAAAAGCTGAAATAATACTCTGGACAAGAGGATGTCTTACTACATCGTTCTGGTCAAGGTATGTGAATTTTATACCCTCTATGCTTGAAAGGATCTTTCTTATGAGGACGAGTCCCGAAGATGAGGGGGGATTGAGATCAATCTGCGTAATGTCTCCTGTAATAACCGCTCTTGAGCTGTATCCCAGTCTTGTAAGAAACATTTTCAGCTGTGTTAGTGTTGTGTTCTGAGCCTCATCGAGGATAACAAAAGCGTTGTTCAGGGTTCTTCCCCGCATATATGCAAGCGGTGCGACTTCAATGATACGGTTATCCAGGGATCTTCGTACTCTTGAAGGGGATAGAGTATCGTCCAGCGCGTCGTATACAGGTTTCAGATAAGGGTCTATCTTCTGCTGAAGGTCTCCCGGCAGGAATCCCAGTCTTTCCCCGGCCTCAACAGCAGGTCTTGATATGATTATTCTATCAACCTCACCGTCGGTAAGGGCAGCTACAGCACTGGCAACTGCAAGGAATGTCTTTCCAGTACCCGCAGGACCAATGCAGAATACAAGCTCAGAATTTTTGATTGCGCGCAGGTACTCCTCCTGCCCTGCAGTTTTTGGAATTATCCGCCCCGCACGCCCCGGAACTGAGAGTTCAAGAGATACGTCATGCTCTTCGGGAAAACTCAGAGCAGCATCAATACTGTGGTCGTTCAGGCTGCCGGAGGCAATAATTTCATGCTCCAGCCTTGCGATAACCGCTGCAGCTTTATCAACTGATGGTCCTCTTCCGGAAAGATTGAGGCTGCCGTCCCGGTAAACGGCTTTGACGTCAAGTTTTCTGCAGATATACCTGAGGTTGGCATCGCCGGTACCGAATATCCTGGCTGCGGATTCTCTGGAAAGGTTTATTTTCGTTTCTCTGGAATGATCTTGCATTCAGTGAGTTCTTTCAGATATTAGGAAGACTCTCCACAAAAAGTGTGAAGAGCCTTCCAGATCCGCTGATAATTCTAGCGTGTTCCTCCAAAACCCGCAGAGCGGGTAATGTCAAGAATCTGTCCGGGGTAAATCAGGTTAGGATCACTGATTATACTGCGGTTAGCTTCGTAAAGCTGAGGCCACATGCCTCTGTCACCGTATACTCTGCTGAAACCAGCTATCTTACCAAGGAAGTCTCCCTCGATAACTGTGTATCTGCTGAGCATAGGCAGGGGAACCCAGAGAGTGTGTCCCGCGTAGATAAGGTTAGGATCGTTGATGGTGTCGCGGTTGCGCTCGTAGATAGCAGGCCACTGCGAACCATCGCCGTAGTTGTAGTGATAGGATGCTATTAACCACAGGCATTCACCATCAACAATGGTGTGCTGGACACCGGAGCCGAGAAGGCGTGCGATCTCTGCCCGCAGGGCGTTGATCTCAGCTGTCAGCTCGGCGATCCGTGCGTTAATTACGGCCATCTCGTCTCGCAGAGGAAGTACCTGAGGTTCAAGCATAGCTATGCGCTCATCCGCCTCGGCCTTTCTCCACTCCCAGTAAGCGATCTGAAGATGAATATCATCATCTCCCATTGCTTCGATTTCAGTCTGTGAATACGCTGAAAGCTCATCGGCTGTCCAGGTCTTTGCCAGACCCGTTGATGCAAGGCCGAGGCAAATCATCAGAGCTAATACTAGTGTACGCTTCATTGTTTTTCCCCTTTCCTTGCTATCGGCTTCCGCCGCCAAGTGAATAGTATTCTGCCTGAAGTTCGGCAAGTTCTGCTTCAAGTGCTGCTATCTCTACAAGCCCGTTTGCTATTTGACCCGGTAGAGTTGCAAGCTCCTCCTCAAGACCATCTGCTCTGGCTTCTGCAGCAAGAGCCGCTGCACGGGCATCGTCTCTTGCCTGAAGCTCTGCGGCGCTCGGTCCACATGCCGCCATAAGCAAAGACACTGTCAGGAGTCCAAGAAAGAACCACTTTGTTCTCGCCTTGAGCATACCTGGCACCTCCTCTCGATTTCATTCGGTTTGGGTTACTTACGAAAATACAAAAGTACTCATACATTTTCACATACTCGTACGGCTAGACACCAATATAGAATCTTAACGAAAATGGAATTGATGTCAAGAAGAATCCATCAGCTATTTAACAGGACTTCCATTGTCTCCTGCGATACCATAAATATACTGAAAGGCCAATTGAAAGACCCACAATATCCGCGAGCAGATCACCTGCTGAACAATCTCTCCCGGGAACGAAACTCTGATGTATCTCGTCACTGACAGCATACATGAACCCCAGGATAAACATGATCGGAACAGGACGAAAGGTTCTGCAGAGATCACGGTTTAGAATCATGGAAATGGATAAAAGACAATACATTCCTGCGTGAAGAACTTTATCCTGATGCGGAAACAGCGGAGGGATAACTTTCAATGATGGTTGATGACTGAGGTAGAATATTCCTCCCAGCATGGTTAGCAGAAAGACTCTTTTCACAGCA
Source organism: uncultured bacterium (assembly GCA_964624675.1). GTDB lineage: Bacteria > Fermentibacterota > Fermentibacteria > Fermentibacterales > JCC-6 > Aegiribacteria. The sequence goes on along the minus strand of CAZUYF010000063.1, from coordinate 5,963 downwards.
GTTACAGCGAGAGTCCTTGTTATCATCGGTCCTTCCGCTTTCCCAGAAGACCGATCTTTCTTACAACGCAGGTACCAGGGCCGGCTTTCCGGGCATCCGACACGGCTTTCTCGGCTTCTCCGGTAAGCAGCAGAACCGTTCTGTTAACGTGAGTGTAAACACATCCAATTGAAGCGGAAACCATAGCTGCAGAATCAGGCATCTTTCCATGGTACTTAAATGAAAGGGCATCCGCCGCCCTCTGACTCATAGCCTCCATCACCGCTTTGCCTGCCCTTGGAATGCAGGCAGCAAAACTGTCAGGTCCTGTCCTGGCGATGAAAACACCCTCTGAAAAACAGTTACGGAAACGCGCGGCGGCATCCACCAGCAGTCGGTCGGCCTCGATATAGCCAAGCGTTCGATTCATTTCTCCGAAGCCATCAATGTCTGCAACAATAAGACCAACATACCAGCCGTATGTCTGGACCTCCTTAGCCATATGATGAAGATGCCTGTCCAGCAGGGTTATGCCTGGAAGCCCGGTAAGCGTATCCCTGCCCGATATATTCCTGAACCTCTGCCTCAATCCGGCAAGCTCTTCTATCATTGAGAATATTCCCGCCGCTGTCAGCAGAATTCCTTCGTGATACTGCATGAAGGCATTATCGTCTTCATGCTCGGCGATTATCAGAGCGATGACTTCTTTCTCCCTGATGACGGGAACCCCAATACAGCTTCCTGCCCTGTCATGCATGCCCGGTTCGAGGGTGAACGCATGCACATTCTTTCCTCCAGACCTTATTCTTGAACGTCTGCATGGAACTCTGTTCTTTAAGATCCATCCTGCCATTCCCGCCGAGCTGTCAAAGGTCTTCCCCCGTCGCCACCTGGCGAGAGGCCCTCTTGAAACCCATACCCTTGTTCTGTCGTGCCTGGTGTCAACGTCGGCTATTGTAATCGTTGATTCAGGTATTAATTCCGAGAGGATCCCTGCTATTCCATTCACGGCTTTGTCCAGATTGTTATCATTGCATGCGGCAATGAGCTTCACCATCCAGGTGAATTCATCCCAGACAGGAGAGGCCTCTCTGCTGCATGTTCCCAGAAAAACCTCTGACAGGTTCTCCAGATCCGATATAATGCTGTCAGTGGGTTTATTCCCTGAAAAATCCTGAAGAAGGAAACCTTCGAGTGCAGTCTCTCCTCTGAGAGGGCACAGGATGATCCAGAGGGAGTCCCCGTCATCCGTCCCGGGGAAACGGTACGGTGACAGTTCCGAACGTTCCTCCGTTGAGTTCGCTCTGATGACAGCAGTTTCTCTGCTGTTCTCCGCTATTCTTGCCAGTCTGTGCTTTGCTGGAAGCATGAACCTTGAAATAACGATCTTATCGCTTGCAACATGCTCAGCCAGCCGGTAAAAACCATCATCGCTTCGGACGAACAGACAGGTTGAATCGGCTCTGCTGTTCTTATGTACTATCTGAAGAAGCGGATAGGAAGTACCTGAAGAAGCAGCTGGTAAAATCTTCCCCTCTTTTTCTCCTTTGCTCTTTTCCCTGGAGTAAGCCGGATCACCGGAATAGAACTCCTTCTCCGCCAGCCAGTCAGATGCCAGACCGAAAAGGAAAGGGACAAGGAGCGATTTCAAGGCGGGAAGGAGTGATGGAATAAGCCTGGAGATGAGTGGTTCTCCCCCCGTCCAGATGGAGGCGTTGAGAAGGGAGAATGCTTCAGTAAAACCGATAACAAGACCCAGCTCGGTTGCCGACCCGCCATTCGAGGGCAGCGATGCCCACATAAGAAATAGCAGATAAACCGAATAGAAGATGCTGTCTGATCCTCCTGTGAGCTGGACGCTGACAAGAAGGCCAGCGCAGACCCAGTAGAGTATGATCCTGCCGTCCGCCCGCACAATATTTTTCTGATACAGCTGAGCGAGCGCCGCGCAAAGGAGCAACAGGCCCGTTCCAAGAAGGAGTAGAACAGGATCAGCGGCGTACGATCCACTGTTTCGGAATCTGCCGGAAGCAAGAACAAGGAACAGCACCAGCAGGCCAGCATACCCGGCAATTCTCAGAATTCTCAAAATGCTTGTTTCTCCAATGCTGTTGTTGATGCATTGTATTTCACGGGTACTTAACAGGTACGAATATGTGAAAATGAATGGTTGCCGTCCCTATTGTATTTTACCACCCTGTCCCGCAGGGGGTTGACGATAAGGATAAAATTTCAGATTAATAGGTTGCTTATATGGAAACCACGAAAGATCCTGATACCGCTCGGACCGGATAACTTTAAAGCCAGAGAACAAATTATTTTCAGAATATACAGTGCCGGCTTTCCTGGCAGGTGCTTTCAACGCATACATTTCGTTGGTTAAACCCGAACTGAAGAGGATTAATGAGCAGAAAACCGATGCCCGGATTATCACAGACTGACCTTGAAAAGAAAACACTTGTTGAGCTCCAGGCCATGGCAAAGGAAAAGGGGCTCGAAAAAGTATCCGGAATCAGAAAAGGGGACCTCGTAGTAAAACTGCTTGAAGAAAAAACAGAGAAGAACGGTCTGGAGTTTTCAACAGGCGTGCTTGAAGTCCTTTCGGAGGGATACGGATTTCTTAGATCAAATGAAGGCAGTTATATGCCCTCATCCACGGATATTTACGTATCTCCATCCCAGATCAAGCGTTTTAACCTGAATACTGGCGATAGTATTTCGGGACAGGTGAGAAAGCCAAAGAACGGAGAGAAATACCTTGCTCTTCTGCGGATAGAAAGTGTTAACGAAAGAAGTCTTGAAGAGCTTAAGGGCAGACCACGATTCGACAGCCTTACTCCTTACTATCCGGAAGAGCGATTTATCCTCGAAACTTCTCCGGAGAGCATGTCCGGCAGGATACTTGATCTTCTTGCTCCAATAGGCAAGGGACAGAGGGCTTTAATAGTGTCTCCTCCCAGGGCCGGTAAGACCATTCTGCTTCAGCACCTGGCAAACAGTATCAACGCTAACCATCCCGACGTCAAAATCCTGATTCTCCTCATTGATGAGCGTCCCGAAGAAGTGACGGATATGAGAAGACATGTATCAGGAGAGGTTATCGCATCCACATTCGACGAAAATCCCAAAAGACATATCCAGATAGCCGATATGGTGCTCGCGAAAGCCAAACGGCTCGTTGAAAGCGGTTACGATGTTGTAATCCTTCTCGATTCCATTACAAGGCTTGCAAGGGCAAACAATCAGGTTATGCCTCATTCGGGCAAGATTCTTTCGGGAGGAGTGGATTCCAATGCTCTTCAGAAACCGAAAAGATTCTTTGGCGCGGCAAGGAATATTGTTGAAGGAGGAAGCCTTACTATAATAGGGACAGCTCTGGTAGATACCGGAAGCAGGATGGATGAGGTTATATTCGAGGAGTTCAAAGGCACAGGTAATTCAGAAATAGTTCTTGACAGGCGTCTTTCAGATAGAAGAATATGGCCTGCCATTGATATAACAAAATCAGGCACCCGGAAGGAAGAGCTTCTGGTTGATGAAGAAAGCCTGAGCAGAATATGGATCATGAGGAAGATCCTCGTTGACATGAACCCCGTTGAAGCCATGGAAGTCTTGAAGAAACAGCTATCGAAGCATAAATCAAACAAGAGATTCCTTGACGCAATGGGTACAATGTCAGATTGATACCACTTATTCTGCTTGCTGACACGGAGGAAATTAATTGAAAAAGGATATGCATCCTGAATACAATGAGGTAACATTCAGCTGTACCTGCGGAAACAAGATCAAAACCCGCTCAACAGGCGGTGACAAGAAGTTCGATGTCTGTTCAAACTGTCATCCCTTCTATACCGGGAAACAAAAACTGGTTGACTCCGCGGGCAGGGTTGATAAGTACCTCAAGAGATACGGAAAAAAAGAAGACAGCGCAAAGTAGCTGTAGAATCTGAGCATGACCGGGGGAGCTTCGACGCTCCCCCTTCCTTATTCCAGTTTTTTGTAGGAGAAAAATGAATAACAATTCAGCAAAGAACAGCGAGACAGCTCCGGAGGAATCGAAGACCGGCGGTCAGGCAGTGCTCGAAGGAGTGATGATGCGCTCCCCCGTTTCCACCGCAGTCGCGGTTAGAACCCCCGATGGAACTATTCTCGTTAAAAAACTAAAAATAAAAGAACTTAAAAACTGCGGCAGTATATGGACCAAACCTGTTTTCAGAGGTGCAGCAACATTGATCGATACTCTGAGGCTGGGAATGAAAGCCCTTAACTGGTCAGCGGAAATTGCTGAGGAATCATCCGATTCCGGTAAAAAGAGCGGAGGCTCGGGTTTTACAACCTTCCTTACTACAGCCTTTGCGTTTACACTCGCCATCGTTCTCTTCGCCTGGCTGCCGCTGCAGAGCAGTAAGTGGATTCTTGAAAGCAGTTCTTCCGCCGTTACCGCCAGCGGTCAGTTCGGAATACATATGCTGGCAGGCCTGTTCCGGATGGTCGCCTTTCTTCTATATCTGGGTGCAATATCATTCATGCCGGATGTCAGAAGGCTGTTTATGTATCATGGTGCTGAACATCAGACGATTCACGCATGGGAGAAGGGTCTTAAGCCTCTGGCGGAAAAGGCTGTCGAGCAGAGTCCGCTGCATCAGAGGTGCGGGACCAGTTTTCTGCTGCTTGTCATGCTTGGAACCATACTGTTCTACGGTATCTTCGATTCATTGGTTATACTGATTACAGGCTACAACCCTAGTGCTTTGATCAGAGTGCTTTACCATCTGCCTCTCATTCCTCTCGTCATGGGGCTCAGCTATGAACTCCTCAAGCTGGCGGACAAACATCTCGAGACTTCAGCGATCGCAAAGGCTGTCACAGCTCCGGGACTTCTGCTTCAGAAGCTCACTACAAGAAAGGCAGGAATAAAGGAGATTGAAGTGGCGGTTGCGTCTCTGTACGTTTCTCTGGGCAAGAAACCCGGACCTGATGTCGAAATACTTGGCAGAGATTCGGATAGCCATCCAGAGGAGGAAAATGAAAACCTTTGATAAAGGATTCATGGAGCAGAGGCTCAGGGAAATCGACGAAAGCCTCTGTTCCCCGAAAACTCTCAAGAGCCCTTCGCTTATCCGTTCACTTACCGAAGAGCGTGCCGGCCTGTCAAAAATACTAAGCGCCATTGGAGAAATTGAAGAAGCCGGTTCATCCCTTGAAGAGACCAGGGAACTTATGGAAGATGATGACCGGGAACTGGCAGCCCTGGCAGCCCTTGAGATCCCCGAAATGGAGATGAGGCTTGAGAAACTTGAACATCAGCTGAAAATGCTTCTCATACCCCCGGACCCCAATGACAGCAGGGACGTTATCATCGAGATTCGCTCGGGAACGGGGGGAGAAGAAGCAGCCCTGTTCGCCGCAAACGTTTACAGAATGTACACGGCTTTCGCCCAGAAGAACGGATGGTCCCATGAGATATTCAGCAGCAGCGGTTCCGAAAGGGGAGGGTTCAAAGAAGTTACCTTCGCCCTCAGAGGCAAAGGCGTATACAGCAGAATGAAGTTCGAGGCGGGCGTACACAGGGTACAAAGGGTCCCCGAAACGGAGACATCCGGAAGGATACACACTTCCGCCTGTACCGTAGCGGTACTCCCGGAGGTAGAGGAAGTTGAGATCACCGTTAGTCAGGATGATCTCAGAATTGATGTCTACCGCTCTTCCGGTCCCGGAGGACAGAGCGTCAACACAACAGATTCCGCAGTGCGGATTACCCACATACCCACAGGACTGGTCGTTTCGTGCCAGGATGAGAAGAGCCAGCTTAAAAACAAAGTGAAGGCTATGAAAGTCCTCAGATCAAGGCTCTTCGCGAAAAAACAGGAAGAGGAGAATGCCAAACGGGCTAAAACCAGGAAGAGCATGGTGGGCTCCGGTGACAGAAGCGCCAAGATCAGAACTTACAATTTTCCCCAGGGAAGAGTTACCGACCATAGAAT
>CAZUYF010000062.1:0-10348 GCA_964624675.1 uncultured bacterium | reverse complement strand
GGAGGATATATCAGATCACAGTATCGGGGATCAATGCCTTTTTCAAGCGCATTCGACACCCACCAGAAATGCCATACATGGTCATAAACATCGGAATCGTTTTTGACGGATGCCTCAGGCATCGTATCACCGATGATCCTCTGCTGATGAGACAGGAATACTCTTCCGTAAGGGAGCAGAAGCAGAAACAGCGATACAAGAATGATCGCAGTAAACAGAAATCTCGACGATGAATTGGTCAGGGCAGCGCGCTCTCTATATCGGAAAGAGTTCCTGATATTCCTGAAAGCTCACCTGAGACATCATCAATATTGTCTGCTATCTCCCTGAGATAGTAGCTGTCCCCGAAGCCGCTTGAGCTGTCCCATTCAGCGTATGCGGCTCCGGGTGATATCAGATACCCCACAAGGAATAATGCAGCCATGGCAAAAAAAACTATGCCAACAGCAAAGGCTTTCTCGAAACCGTTCTCGAAGCTTACATCAATCTTCATCTCAGTCCATCCTTTCTGTTCAGAGGCTAATCAATATATACCGGCTGCATCAAGTATAAAACCTGATCAGAACCAAGAAATTCAACAAGATATTCGGAAACCCCAAAGCCGGGTAATGCTATGCTGCCCGGAAACGAGGGTGTCGGGTAAATACGGACTTCCGGTTCCTGGTCTGTGTCCATTCCTGTAAGCTCTGCAGCGTAGTAAACCGCATCGACAACCCCTCCATACTCGTCAATAAGTCCTATTTCCAGGGCATCCGTACCGGACCAGACCCTGCCCCGACCTATGGAATCCACCTCTTCGAAGGTCATATCCCTGCCCCGGGCAACCGTTTCAACAAAATGATTGTAGCCGTCCTCAAGAAGATCAAATGACCTTCCCCTCTCTCTGTCAGTGTATGGGCGGAATGGGCTGTACATGGATGCCATGGGACCTGTTGTGACTTCTTCAATATTAATTCCAAGGCTGTCCAGCAAACCGCCGAAGGAGAATTTACCGGATATTATTCCGATGGAACCTGTAACGGTCATCCTGTCAGCGAATATTCTGTCCGCTCCGCAGGCCATGTCGTAACCACCGGATGCAGCCACACTGCCCATGGAAACGATTACCGGAATCTCCCTGCGAATGTTATCAACCGCATGGTGCATGTCGTCGCTGGCAAGGGCGTCCCCCCCGGGCGAATCGATTCTAAGTACGATCGCCTGAACACCGGGCTGTGATGCTGCTTCCCGAAGGGCATTGCATATACTCTCGCTGCCCATGGCTCTGCCTAAGGGGAAGGCAGAACCGCTCTCTCCCCTCATAATGAACCCTGTCGCAACTACAACCGCGATATGTCCGCCAGGTCCCCATTCGTCATCCGCGGGAATGGAAGAGGCATAATTCTCAATTGAAATAACAGATATCTCCCTGCCTAATTCATCGGATATTCTCTCCTCAACCTGATCCTGATAACAGATACCGCTCACCATTCCAGCTGTTACCGCGAGCTGAGGGGTGTAAGGTCCGGCGTTCATGATCGTGTGCAGCTGTGCGGGTTCAAGACCAGTACCATTGGCAACACCCGCTACAAGCTCATCCCACATGGATTCAAGAAGCGCGGAAGTAGCCCTTCTATGGGCATCTGACATGTCCGAACGGGTCAGCATTTCACTCGCGCTCTTGTACTCGCCTATATGCTGGAAATCCGGGTAGATGCCTATGTGGTCAAGGAAGTCTCTTAGGAAGAATCCAGCCGATGCCAGGCCGATGAACGAGACGTCTCCACAGGGATGCATCCAGATCCTGTTGCCGCAGGAAGCGAGGTAGTATTCACCGTTGTCGCCGATTTCAAGGTAGAAATAGACTTTCTTTCCAGATCCCTTTATTCGCTGGAGGAGATTCCTTATCTCCTCAGCCTGTGCCAGAGAACCAGCTGAGCCCTCTATATCGACTATCACCCCGGAAACGGAATTATCCGAAGCTATCCTGTCCAGAAGAAGGGCTGTTTCTGTGAAGCAAGGCTGAACAGGACCCAGGAAAGACCTCTGTCTGAGTTCATCGAAATGATCGGTCTCAAGCCGAACGAATATGCCCGACGGCGAAAGCAGGTTCTGCCCGGGGGCGGAGCTGAAGGTTATATCCCCTCTGGAAGAGGAGTAGGAATAGTTATCATCGCTCGTTGCGCCGTATGAAAGGGCAGCTTGTCCGAACCCGGCTTCCAGACCCAGACTCAGGTAATCCTCTCCGACATCAGCCCTGATTGCAAGTCCTTCCAAAGGGCGAACTTCAACTCCTGCTGAGAAACTGTAATTCTCGAACTCCGTTCCGGTTTCAAGATCGGTAACAATCGTAAGGTCTTCGCCAAACGGCCTTACAGCGAATCCAGCCCTGTACGATGCTTCAACATCTTCATCACCGGGAAGATCCATCCCACCCCTTCTCACAAGGCCGAAGCTGAACCATTCCAGGGGCCGGACCAGTATGCCAACAGTATAGAAATGTTTTCCGGAGAAGAGACTGGCTTTCACAGTGGGGTCGAACCATGTGTAACCGATTCCGATTGAAGCGGTGTTTCCGAAGATATTCATGCTGGAGGAAAGTGTAAATTTCCTCATGCTGACATCATCGCCCCACCATCCTGCAAGACCTGCACCCGGAAATGCAATGGAAACCCTGTCAAATCCTTCAAAAGAGCTGTCGGATGCCGCCATGCCAATCCTGAGTCTGAGATTGTTTACGAAGCTGAAACCAGCGGGATTCACAAGCTCGGGATTACCAGCTTCGGGGTAGGCTACCCAGTTGAATACTTCTGCGGGGCCTGGTGCAGAGTAAGCTACGGCAAGTGATACGATTAAAAAAAGAGTAACGGTAATGCTTGGTATTCTCATTCTTATCCCCTCCTCCATTAAACCTGCATATTTTTCTAATACTGCCATGGGACGCTTGAGGTCTGCTACAGGATTCGGGGTCCGAATCAGATAGGGTGTATGATCGGGTCTTCTTTCAGCACCCTGCTGAGTGTGAAAGAAGCGGTATCAGCCTCCTCGTCCGATAGAACAACAAAGACCCTGTTCCTGCTGGCGGCGATGTGCTTCACATCGATATGTTCTTTTGCCAGAGCGCTCAGTGCAAGGGTCATGGTTCCTATAACCGTTTCACAGACGGTCTCCTCAAGGTCGAAACTGAGTATCGCAAGGTCTTGCTGTACGGTGATATTCTCAATTCCGATTTTATCCTTCATTTCGGTAAGAACTTCACTTGTCTTTTCAAAGCAGCCTTCGGTAACACTGAAGGATATATCTCCTTCTTCGCTTCCATGTTCCGTATTGAACATATGAATAATGTTTATACTCTTCTTCCCGAGCGCGGTAAAAAGCATACCGGCTGTTCCCGGCTTAGCAGGTACCCCATGACAGGTGAAACGGATGATCTTTCTTCTTCTTGTCATAAGGATTTCGTTCATATTGTATCCTTTCCCGCTCTTTCACCGGCATTACCAGTGAAACATTCCTGCCGGGGGACAGCAAAATGCCATCCCCCGGCACATATCTCATTTAACTGCATCAACAGCCAGTTTAAGAGCTTCCTCGATGAGTTCAGATGGTGGTTCCTTTATGAAACCATCCTCCATCAGTTTGTTCACAAGATTCCGGGATTCCATGATGTCCGCTCTTGCTTCCTCCAGAACCTGTTCTCTTGTTTTTGTAAGCCTGGCAACACCATCTTTGATAGCCTGCATGGCAACATCTGCCGCTTCTTCCGGGAAAACGTCCGCCTCATCCATTGTCGGGATTATATAATCGGCGCTTAATCCCTTTCTCCCTGCAAAATTAGCGAGAGAACGAGCTGCGGCAACGGCCATGTTATCAGTTATCTTCCTCGCTCTTACCAGCAGGGAGCCCTTCAGTATTCCAGGAAATCCAAGTGAATTATTCACCTGGTTGGGGAAATCCCCTCTTCCGGTGGCAACAACTGCTGCACCAGCTTCCTTGGCCTCGTACGGGTAGATCTCAGGGACCGGATTGGCGCAGGCAAATACGATTGCATCCCTTGCCATGGATTTTATCCATTCCTGGGGAATAAGCCCGGGTCCAGGCCTTGAAACTGCAATCAGAACATCGGCACCCTTGATAGCCTCCGGATGCGTCTGGATCTTTTCAGGGTTCATCGCCTGGCAGAGTTCCCATTTTCTGTAGAAGCGTTTGTCTGCACTAATGTCTTCCCTGTCGGTTGAAAGGCTGCCTCGCGAATCGAACATCACCATCTTCTTCGGGTCACCGCCTGCGGTTATTATCAGCCTGGCAATGGTTGTATTGGAAGCCCCGGCGCCGATGAATACTATGCGGACATCCTCCAGTTTCTTTCCAACCACTTCAAGTGCGCCAAGCAGCCCTGCCAGGGTAACACACCCGGTCCCCTGAGCATCATCGTGCCATACCGGGATATCGCACTCCTCCCGCAGAGTATCCAGAACCTTGAAACAGTTCGGCTGGGATATATCTTCGAGATTAATACCTCCGAAGCTTGGCTGAACCATCTTGACAAAATCGATGATCTTATCAGCGTCGGGTTTTCCATCCTTATCGCGGTTATCAATACAGAGGGCTACGGCATCCACTCCTCCTAAGTACTTCATGAGGAAAGCCTTGCCTTCCATGACCCCAAGGCCGCCCGGGGGAGTGCAGTCACCATCTCCTAACACCCTTGTGGAATCGCTTACTACTCCTATGAAATTGCCCTTGTTTGAAAGATCGTATGCAGCTTCATTGTTATCCCGGATCGTGGTTGATACTTTTGATACACCGGGTGTATACCAGACGTTAAACCAGTTGAATCCGTACACGCCAGCCTTGGGAACTGTCATCATCTTTCCTTTGTAGAACCTGTGCATTCTGTCCGCCAGTTCCTTCAGAAAAATGGTTTTTGCTCTGGCTATCTGTTCCTCAGAAAAATCATCGGGAAACAGGTCTCCGAGGTTATTCAGTGTCAGGTCGAAATTGTTCATTTTACCATCCTGTTATATAAGTGAATACTGCTTCTGTTCCCGTTATTCATCTCGCCTGTACTCTGCAACACCCGCCTCAAACAGATCGTTACCTCTGGTATCGTTAACTACGAACAGAGGCATCCTTTCAACGACCAGCCTTCTTATGGCTTCGGGTCCAAGCTCATCGTAGGCTATAACCTCGGCTTCCTTAACTGTAGAGGCAATTCCAGCGGCAGCTCCTCCCACGGCGGCGAAGTAAACACCACCGTTTTTAACCATTGAATCCCGGACTTTCATGGATCTTGGTCCCTTCCCGATAGTTCCCTTAAGACCATGCTCAAGGAGAAGTGGGGTAAAGACATCCATTCTGTAACTTGTTGTGGGACCGGCGGAATTCATTACCTGTCCCGGTTTTGAGGGGGCCGGACCTACGTAGTAGATAATTGCTCCCTGAAGGTCGAATGGGAGATCCTTACCTTCCTCGATCAGGGCAACAAGTCTTTTGTGGGCAGCATCTCGTGCAGTGTATATCTCACCGGAAAGGAATACCTTGTCCCCGGATTCAAGATTGGAAATCTGCTTTTCATCAAGGGGAGTTTTCAGTTCAACAGTTTTCAATTGGCTCTCCTCCTTTCTTCCTAGATAATGGTTTCGCCATGCCTGCTGACATGACACTGGATGTTAACTGCAACCGGCATTGAAGCGATATGGCATGGAACCATCTTGATATGTACCGCCAGCGCGGTCGTTCTGCCTCCAAGCCCCTGCGGTCCGATTCCAAGGTTGTTTATCCTTCTGAGAATATCCTTCTCGACTTCATTGTAATCAGGGTCAGGATTGGGCTCACCGATCGGTCTCATAAGAGCCTCTTTAGCAAGCATGGCGCATCTTTCGAAACTGCCGCCCAGGCCAACACCCACAACTATCGGAGGACATGGATTCCCTCCGGATCTGGAAACTCTGTCAACAACGAAATCCTTTACTCCGTCTATTCCGTCGGCTGCTGTCATCATGCGTACTTCACTCATATTCTCAGCGCCACCGCCCTTGGGGGCGAAGACGATTTTAACTTTGTCCCCCGGAACGATTCTTGTATAGATGACGGCCGGTGTATTATCGGTCGTGTTCTTCCTTTTAATGACAGGATCGGCAACCATGGATTTACGGAGATGGCCTTCCTTATAACCCTGCCTTACACCTTCATTCACGGCATCTTCCAGAGCGCCCCCGGTAAAATGCACATCCTGCCCCACGCAAAGGAACACTATGGCAACTCCTGTGTCCTGGCATATCGGCATTTTTTCTCTTTCAGAAATATCATGGTTATCAAGAATAACCTGAAGAATCTCCTTTCCCAGCGGTGATTCTTCCTTCTCAAGTGATGAGCGAAGAGCCTTCTTCACGTCATCCGGAAGATAGATATTCGTTCTGATGCTCAGGTCCTTCACAGCTTCCGTTATCCTGGCAACATCGAGCTCTCTCAATTTCGTCCTCCCAGTCCATCGCCAACAAGATCAACAATCTGCTCTACGGTATCCGCAACCGGGATACCCTTCTCTCTAAGAAAAGCAACCTTGGCTGCAGCGGTGCTGTCAGCGCCTGAAATGATGGCGCCTGCGTGCCCCATCCTCTTGCCCGGCGGAGCACTGCGACCGACAACATAACCAACCACCGGTTTACTGATTCTGTCCTTTACGAAAGTCGCAGCATCCTGTTCGTCTGTCCCTCCTATCTCTCCGACGATAACCACAAGCTCGGTTTCCCTGTCTTCCTCGAAAAGTTCAAGGTAATCGTTGTACTTCATTCCGACAACAGGGTCTCCTCCCATTCCTATCGCAGTTGACTGCCCGTAACCAGCAAGTGATAGCTGGTTAACAACTTCATATGTCAGGGTTCCGCTTCTGGAGATAACTCCTACCGGACCTTTTTTGAATATACTTCCGGGCATGATCCCTACCTTTGATTTTCCAGGAGAGATCAGGCCGGGACTGTTTGGGCCCACAAGACAGGTGCCCAGTTCATTGAGTTCCCTCACAATTTTTGACATATCCAGAACAGGAATACCCTCGGTAACGGCAACAACAAGCCCTGCCCCGGCGTTAGCTCCGGCAAGAATAGCATCTGCCGCAAAGGGGGCGGGTACGAAAATCACGGTGCATTCTGCGCCGGTTTCGCGAACTGCTTCTTCAGCGGTATTGAACACTGGAAAACCATAAATACTGCTTCCGCCTTTTCCGGGGTGAACACCTGCGACGATATTAGTTCCGTAAGTCTTCATCTGTTCCGCGTGAAATGATCCGTCGCGGCCGAGTCCCTGAATCATTATCCTGGTACTTTCATTTATCAGTATGCTCATCAGCTATCGCCTCCCTCTCCCGCAAGGCGGATGGCTTCTCTAGCTCCCTCTGTCATATCTTTCAAAGCTGTAATCCCGAAATCGGAGAGTATCCTGATACCCTCCTCCTCGTTGGTTCCAGCCAGACGGATAACAAGGGGAATATCTGTTCTTATTTCCTGCATCGCCGCAACCAGCCCGTTGGCAACATCATCACATCGGGTGATTCCACCGAAAACATTGATGAATACGGCCTTAACATTACTGTCCGAGACAAGAAGCTCCATGGCATGAATAACCTTCTCGGGGCTTGAGCTTCCCCCGATATCGAGGAAATTAGCCGGAGTGCCTCCGAGGTGTTTGATCAGATCCATCGTTGCAAGGGCGAGGCCAGCTCCGTTTACCATACAGCCAATGTCACCGTCAAGCTGTACATAGCTCAAACCGTGGCTTTTCGCGTCGAGTTCCTTCCGCTCGGATGGAGTGGGAAGCCGCATTTCTTCCATGACAGGATGCTTGAACATAGCGTTGTCATCCAGTACTATTTTGGCATCAAGCGCGATGATTGAGCCATCTTCGAGTTCAGCCAGGGGGTTTATCTCTACCAGTGAAGCGTCAATGCCGTGAAAACAGTCCCACAGCTTCATCATAACAGAAGCTGTCGCCAGGGCTTTTTTCTTGTCCGCAAACAGCTGAAATGCAAGCTGTTTTGCCTCGAAGGAACGGAGCCCTCTCTCCGGGTTGATTTCCTGGAAGAATATCTGTTCCGGGGTTTCCGCCGCCACCTTTTCAATGTCTACTCCACCCGATGCGGAGGCCATCATAACCGGCAGTTTTTTCCTTCTATCAAACGTAATACCAACATAATACTCTCCGGCTATTGAAACTGCCGGGTCGACAAGCAGCCTTTCGACTTTAAGACCCTTTATATCCATACCAAGTATCGAATCGGCTGCCATGTAAGCTTCGGCAGGAGTTTTCGCGAGTTTTACTCCGCCTGCCTTGCCCCGGCCACCGGCCTGAACCTGGGCTTTTACAACCACCGGACATTCAATCTGTTCGGCAGCGCTCCTGGCTTCCTCTGCGGTGGTTACCATTGTTCCGTCAGGGACCGGGATACCATACTCCCTGAATAGTTTCTTTGCCTGAAATTCTTCGAGTTTCATAGCCCTCCATACCATTCCGGTAAGACAAATACTAAAGGAAGAGACTCAATATTTTTAGTAAGCAGCAGTAACAATATCACATACACAATAGTAGTACAAGTGATACTATTTACAAGGCCTCTATAAGCCGAATGGAGCCGCTTTTCCGAATCGAAATTGCGGCCATTACTGCAAAGCGCAACCCGATGCTTATATTCGGTATTGAAATAGTACCATGATACAGCTGAAAGGTTCGTATGACAGACATTGAAATCAGAACAAGACTGGCCCCATCACCAACCGGGGACCCTCATGTGGGAACTGCATATCAGGCTCTTTTCGGATACATCTGGGCAAAGAAGAACAACGGAAGCTTTATTCTGCGGATCGAGGATACCGACAGAGAACGATCTTCACAGGAATCGGAGAAAGCGATCATTGATTCTCTGAAGTGGCTCGGTCTGCAATGGGATGAAGGACCCGATATCGGTGGACCCTATGGACCGTACAGGCAGAGTGAAAGGCTTGAAATCTACCACGAATATATAAACAAGCTTGTAGCCGAAGGTTATGCCTACCCCTGTTTCTGCAGCAGAGAACATCTTGCCGAAGTCCGCAAGGAGAGACAGAAAGCTGGTTCCAGAAGCGGATACGACAGAAGATGCAGGGACATACCACCGAAGGAAGCGGCAGAAAGAGTTGATGCGGGTGAGGAATTCACCGTCAGAATGAAAGTTCCGCTTGAGGGCACATGTGTCTTTGAGGATCTGCTCAGAGGGAAAATAGAGAAAGACTGGGCATCCATTGACGACCAGGTGATTATGAAGGCCGACGGTTTTCCAACCTACCACCTGGCGGTCGTTGTTGATGATCACCTCATGAAGATATCCCATATCATCAGAGGTGAGGAGTGGATCAACTCGGTGCCCAAGCATGTCCTTCTATACAAATTTTTCGGATGGGAACCGCCTGTGTTCTGCCATCTTCCCCTTCTCCGCAACAAAGACAAAAGCAAGCTCTCCAAGAGAAAGAATCCCGTATCCATAAACTGGTACAGAAAGATGGGGATCCTTCCCGAAGCCCTTCTCAATTTCACAGGGATGATGGGCTGGCACCTTTCGGATGACAGGGAAAAATTCTCACTGCAGGAGATGATAGAGAATTTCAGACTTGAGGACATCAGCCTTGGAGGACCGGTTTTCGATCTCGACAAGCTTCTGTGGCTCAACGGCAGATATATAAGAGAGGATTTCACAACCGATGAACTTCTGGACAGGCTTTTGGGGTGGGGCTTGAACAGAGAGCACTTCGGGAAGATCCTTGAGATCTGTAAGGGCAGAATGACCTGTCTTTCGGACTGGGGGGAGCTGACCGGCCAATTCTTCAGTGGTCGAATTCCCATCTCGAAGGATGAGCTGCTTCTGAAGGATATGGACGAGGCCCAAACAAGCGAAATTCTTCAGATAATACTGTGGAAACTGGAAAAACTGGACAGCTTCAGCAAGGATAGCATCTACCTGCTCTTCAAGGAGCTTTCGGAAAAGCTGGACATCAAACTGAAACACCTTACCCAGCCATTGTATATCGCCATCAGCGGCAAAGCTGTCTCAACTCCTCTTTTCGACACGATGGAGATACTTGGAAGAGACATATGCCGTGCGAGAATCAGGTACGCTATGGAAGAACTGGGCGATTTATCAAAAAAGAAGTTAAAACTGCTGGAAAAGAGGTACAACTCGCTGTTCGGGGAGAGCTGATATAAGTTCACCGGACTTGACCGAACAGCCCGCATACCCGATATTTGCGCCCTGAAATTAATGAATGCGCTCCCATCGTCTAGCGGCTAGGACGCTGGCCTCTCACGCCGGAAACCGGGGTTCGATTCCCCGTGGGAGCGCCAT
>CAZUYF010000061.1:0-10422 GCA_964624675.1 uncultured bacterium | reverse complement strand
TGCCCGAATCGGGAAAGAATATGCTTTGAGAGCAGGCTTCTTCCGGCAGCTTCCATTCTTTTCAGCATTCTTCAGCTCTTTCCCCCATAATCCCTCCGTGCGAAGGACCTGACAATTCCATATGATAGCAGTTCTGAATATAACGGATGGCAGGAGTGGTCAGAATTGCTGTGTCAGGATGCCGGTTTTGTTTCAAAAGGATATAGCCACTCTAAATGATATTCTATGTTATATGTTGAAATATATTAATTTACAGGTTACTCGTATTCTGGCAACAAACATGCTTGTGAAAAATGTAACAATTCAAACCGGAACTGAAAGGAAGATATCATGGCCGTAAAGCATATTAAAGGTAATGAAGTTGAAGGAGCTGCTTCAGCTACAGATAAATTATCACTTATTGATTTCAGCGCTGCCTGGTGCGGGCCCTGCAAAATGCTGACTCCCGTACTTGAAAAGGTCTCCGATGATCTTGATAATAAGGTTTCGTTCTATCACCTGGATGTTGATGAAAGCCCGGATGCCTCTTCGAAATTCGGTATCCGCGGAGTACCTACAATGATTGTATTCCATAACGGAGAAGAAATCGATAGAATGGTTGGTTTCCGGGACAGAAACGCACTTCAGATTCAACTGGAAAACCTTGCTGATTCAAAACTGGTGTGAACATCATGGATCTGAAAACCGGACTTGTAGGTTCCAGTTCCTCTGTCAGCCGTGAACTTGATCTGGTAATTGCCGGAGGCGGTCCCGCAGCCCTTGCCGCAGCTCTTTATGCAGCAAGATACGACATTGACCACCTCGTTCTTGAAAGTTATCAGCCTGGAGGGCAGGCAGCTCTTACCGCTGTTATTGAAAATTATCCCGGTATCAAGACGATTACAGGTGGGGATATTGTTACCGCTATGAAGGAGCAGGCAGAAAGCTGGGGAGCTGTTTTTGAGATGGCTTCGGTACTGTCAACAGAACCCCTGAAGGACAGGATTCAGATAAAGGCAGATTCTTCAACCTACATGGCCCGAAATCTGATAATTGCAACCGGAGCAGCGCCAGCCAAGCTTGGTGTCCCCGGAGAGGACAAGTTCTATGGAAGGGGCGTCAGTTACTGCGCGACCTGTGACGCGCCCTTTTTCAGGGATGCCCGTGTGCTTGTTGTCGGTGGGGGTGACAGCGCTGTCAAGGAAGCGCTTCACCTTTCCCAATTCGTCTCCGAGCTTGTCATTGTGCACAGGAGAGACAAATTCCGGGCAGAACCGTACCTTGCTAACAAGCTGCTTTCTTGCGGGAACTGCAGCGTTTTATGGAACACGACGCTGAAGGAGATAAAGGGAGACGAAAGTGTTGAGGGTGTTGTTCTGAATACTCCAGAAGGTGAAAAGGAAATGAAGTTTGACGGAGTATTCATGTACGTTGGACGTAAACCGGCTACAGAACCCTTCGCGAATCTTGTAGAACTGAACGATAACGGTACTGTAAGAACACACAATATTGTGCATACATCAAGAAAAAACGTATTCGCTGCCGGAGATGTAACGGATAACGAGCTGCGGCAGATAGTCACCGCGGTATCCGACGGCGCCAGAGCCGCTTCTGCGGTGTTTGATCTAATGCAGTAACAGGAGTGCATTTAAATGGCCATACTATCAGACAGTGACGCGCAGGAAGTCACGAAAATATTCGGAGCTCTTGTGCGTGATGTACACGTTAAGGTGTATACACAGAAACTGGAGTGCCCCTCGTGCGGGGATACCGAAACCATACTGAAGGAACTTGATGAATTGTCAGAAAAACTGAAAGTTTCTTTTCTGAACCCGCAGACTGACATGGAAGATGCGGAGAAGGATGGTATTGAAAGAGTCCCTGCGATAATCGTCTCGGACGGAACCCATTCAAGGGTGAAGTTCTATGGAACTCCTTCAGGATACGAGTTCAGCTCCCTCCTGACCACAATTATCGATACGGGAGGATCGGAGGAACCGCTGACAGAAGGTACAATCCAATTCCTGGGGGATCTGGATACAGATCTTCATATGCAGGTATTCGTAACTCCTACCTGCCCCCATTGCCCCTCCGCTGCAGTCCTCGCATCCAGAATGTCGCGATACAGCAGCAGAGTTCGATCGGAAGTTATTGAAGCCAATGAATTCCCCGAGCTGTCAGGGAAGTTCAAAGTACAGGGCGTCCCAAGAACAATAGTAAACGGTATTTTCTATGCTGAGGGCTCGCTTTCCGAAACTATGATGACAGATGCGCTGAGAAAAGGTCTCGAAGATGCCCCGTCAGAAGAGACGAATCTTCTGGACTACCTACAGAACAGCTGAGATTTATATTCCGGTTACATCTAATTCCAAAGGCAGGTCATCATGAGTACTTTTCTGCTTGCTGCAATTCTGTTTTCAGCCCCTGTGGAATTCCCTATGGAATCCACCGGTGTACTTGAAGCCTACAGCTTCTTTAACCAGAACATCGAGCACTTCATTTACAGCAACATTGAAACCGATATAACTGTACTGAGGATCGGCCGCTTCTCATGGCGCCTTGGGCTTGCGATGGAAACATACATGGGAGAAAGCTGGAACAGCCCCGAGATGAAGTTCAACATCTACGGCGGCCACTGGAATATAAAGACCCAGTTCGGATACCAGCTGGATCCTCTCCTTCTAAGGATCTATACAGATCATGAGTGTTTTCACAATATAGACATGGCGGACACACTTTCGGAGTACATGAACACCATCAAACTCGGAGTTGTTCTGGATGAGCCCACCCCCGGGTACACTGACAGTCTGGATTTTCTACCAGCTGGCCTGCCTGACGGCTGGTTCTCCATCGGGTTCTACCGCCCCAGAAGCGATACTTTCCAGAAAGGGCACGATTTCAACTGGTCTTTGCACGGAATGTTCGATTTTGAAGGCGTTGCATGGCGTTCATATCTTTCGGGCCTGCGGTACAGATCGGATTTCTTCTTCCACAACGACGGCGCAAGCTCATCGAAACACAAAGGTGAATTCTATATTGCCTACAATGCACCAGCAGGAACCTTTGAAGCGCACATAACACACTACTTCAGCGACACGCAGCCGTTCCGGTCACTGGACGGCGAAACCTACTGGGGAATCAGATTCATCTGGTAAACCTGCGATGTCACGGCAGAGCGGCCAGCGCAGCCTCGTAATCCGGCTCCTGACCTATCTCGGGGACCTGTTCCGTATAAAGAACTGATCCATCCTTATTCACGATAACCACCGCTCTGGATAGAAGCCCTCTGAGTGGTCCTGTGGTTATCTCAACCCCGTAATCCCTGCCGAAATCAGGCGATCTGAAGCTGGAAAGGTTTACAGCGTTATCTATACCCTCCGTTTCGCAGAACCTTGCGTGAGCGAACGGAAGATCTGCGGAAATGCAGAGCACTTTCACACCGGGCCGCGCGGCAGCCTCTGCGTTGAAGCGCCTGACCGACATGGCGCAGACCGCCGTGTCGAGACTCGGGAAAATATTGAGAATGACAGTCCCTCCCGAAACATCACTGAACCTGAATTCCGAAAGGTCGCTGCCGGTCAGCTCAAAGTCCGGAGCCTTAGTGCCAACTTCGGGAAGATCACCAAATGTCTGCACAGGGTTACCCTTAAGAGTAATTTCTGCCATTATTATCCTCCTGTTCGTGGTTGGGTCACGGGTTTCAATCCATCTACAGCCTGGTTGGTCCTATTACCATCGGCGGAACGCTGAGCTGCCCTTTCCGCTCTGCAGTACCGAGTTTTTCAATCCTTGAAAACAGGTCCAGAGGCTTCCAGTTCCACCTGAAATCCTCAACGGGATGCACTATCTTTCCATCCTCGACCAGGAAGACACCGTCACGCGTCATGCCTGTCAGGCTCAGTTCCTTCTGATCAACGAATCTGATGTACCAGAATCTCCTGAAAAGCAGAGCCCTGCCCGGAGTACTGCTGATAAGATCCCCTATGGAACCTGAAGCTCCGCAAAGTGCGAGGGTTCCGGGTATGAAAAGAGGTTCACGACCAGTTTCAGCTGCCCAGTATCTCGTGCAGGGCTGATTGACCAGCCTGCCTCGATCGATCCATACAGCATCACTGGATGCAAGCCCCTCCCCACTGAACGGGGTTCCCTTAAGAACACCGTTGACTTCACTTGTCATTGTAAAATTGTCACCTGTGACCAGCTCACCCTGCCTGCCCGAAAAGGCTGTCAGTCCTTCGTCGGCGGGTCTGGCATTCATTGACCAGGCTATATACGGGATAAGGTCGCCGGCAGCCTGGGGCTCGAATATCAGCCTGTATTCACCAGGTTCAAGCTCCCTCTGATTCTCATCTGCTTCGACTTCCAGTGCCACTTCTTCTATCGCGCTGTCCACAGGAAGGTCATCCCAGGCCTCCGAGCTCAGAAGTCTGAAGCTGGATGGCTTACCCCTGTCCATCGTGAGCCTCATGTAGGCGTCCGTTGACCTGTTATGCGAAAGATTGCCGGTAGAAGTGCCGATGGCTGTATTCTCATAACTCATGCCGACGAGGCCTGCTGCTTCCATTCCGTTCTTTTTTGCAGTGTTTATCGCCCTCGCGGCAGCTTCAGTTCTCCCTGCAGGATCCGCTTCAGCGGTCGAGCTGTCCCATGCATCTACAACCGGGTATACCTGACCTGCTGGTACAGGCGGCATGTACTCGGGATCGGGGGAAGCGGTCTTCAGTATATCCATGGCATTGTCAAGAATCTCCGGGACTGCATCGATGTCTACTCTATGGGTTGAGTAAACAATTTTTCGGGAGCCGTCACCCAGGGTGATCCGGAGCTTACGTTCAAATGTATCCATGTTCTGTGTTATTCTGTTCTGGCCGAACCTCACAGCTGCGTCCCTGTTTTCAGTCAAAGTGGCAACAACGTCGGGGGCTTCAGCCTTTTCAAGAACAGTTTCGATTATCTCCAGAAGTTCGTCCCTGGTCATTCCGCACCCCTTCCCACTTCAATGTTCCTGAATCTTGATGTGCTTGCTCCATGGGTCATCCTGGCAGACTGCACAGGCTCTCCCTTTCCGCACGTGAGAAGTCCCATGGTTTTGAAAGATCTGTCATCTGCGATACCGTCACAGGATCCCCAGAAATCCCTTGTCTTAGATCGGTAGATAACCTTCTTCAGGGGCTGAACTTTTTTTCCGTTTTTTATCTCCCAGAACATATCGCCGCCGAACTGGAAGTTTATCCTTCTCTGATCGATGCTGAAGGATCCGCGTCCTTCTATATAGATTCCCCTGTTCACATCGGAAATCAAATCGCCCGGTGTAATGGACTCTTTCCCCGGTTCCAGGTAGAAGTTAGGCTGTCTGTTTATCGGGAAACTGGCGAAATTCATAGCCCTGCAGCATCCGGTGCTGTGTTTTCTGTTGACAAGCAGAGCGGTTTCTCTGACGGAACCGAACTGCTGGAAGATCCCATCCTTGATCGTGTACCATTTCTGACCTGGTACACCGTCATCGTCCCAGCCCCAGCTCGCGACTCCGTACGGCATTGTGTTATCCGCGACAAAATTGACTATCTCAGAACCGTACTTCAGTTTCTCCTGATCATCAATATGGAGGAAGGTCCGCCCGGCCATGCTTGCTTCCCATCCCAGAACTCTATCGCTTTCTGTAGGGTGGCCAACCGATTCATGCATTGTCAGGCTGAGATGAGTCCCGTCCAGGACAAGATCCATCACTCCAGAGGGGCTTTCGGGAGCCTTGACCTTCATTATCGCTTCCTCCCTTGATTTCTCAGCCCAGAAAAGCAAGTCGGCCTGTTCGATCCACTCCCAGCCGGCAATCCTCGCGCCTTCCTGGAAACCTCTGCTCTGCATGTCATCATTCAGAACCGCGTACGCCATGATATCCGGCATTGAAAAAACCAGATCGGAAGTAACCAGTGTGCCTTCAGTATTGCCGAAAGCTCTTCTCTTCCTCTCGAATCGAAGACGGCTCCAGCTCATATTGATAAGCTTCGATGCGTGCATTATGTCGGCAGCTCTGGCGAGAAGATCAAGTTTTTCCGATCTGGGAATTTCAAATGGGTTCCGCTCACATGGTCCATCGTAATGCCCGATCGAAGGAACTTCTTCCGAGAGCCTCACAGAGCCATCCATCACACCGGCTCCTGCCCGGGCTATCAAGACAGCTCTGTCAACGGTTTTTTCTACCAGATCTGAATCGAATCCGCTGCAGGAAGCAAAACCCCAGCATCCTTTTACAAGAACCCTGATACCAATCCCCTGTGTGGCCTGAAAATCCGATTCGGCCAGTCTCTGCTTCCTGTATGTCAAGCTTTCAAGGTCTGTAGTCTCAACCCTCGCATCACCATAGTCCACTCCGCGGAATTTAAGCTGACCGACGATCCGCTCGGTCTGGCCTCTCATCTCATCAATCATCATTATTTCCTTCCAGCTCAGTACCAGAAGTAATTCTCCCGGCAGTATCAGTTTCAGCTCTTTCAAGTATTTTCGTCATCTGCATATTGTAGCCTTTTTTCGCTCCCAGCCGTTTGTTGATTACGATAGCAGACACGATTCCGGCAAGAAGTCCTGCTCCTGCCCCCAGAGCTCTATGGAGATCGGTGCCATCCATCATGAACAGGTATCCTGCGAACAGGAGAAAAACGGGAAGGAGAAAAGTTGAAGCGATTATGGTCAGAGATGCGGAGGATCTCAGTTCAAGCTCCACCAGATCTCCCGGAGAAGCGCCAAGGTCGTTGGGCATCCAGAAATCAGTATTTCTCTCCTTGCCGCCGGACAGGGAAAGGCACGCATGCTTTGCTTCGCAGGAATCGCACTCATTTCCATCTGTGGGGCAGATGAGAGCTTCATCTCCCTTTACTTCTCGAACAAGTCCTTTTCTTGTCATATTTCTCCAGACTTCGGCCGCCCTGAAAACGTTATCCGAAATATCGCGGATAAGCAGTTCGATG
Source organism: uncultured bacterium (assembly GCA_964624675.1). Classification (GTDB taxonomy): domain Bacteria; phylum Fermentibacterota; class Fermentibacteria; order Fermentibacterales; family JCC-6; genus Aegiribacteria. The sequence goes on along the minus strand of CAZUYF010000061.1, from coordinate 3,478 downwards.
TTGACATTATACAATGCAATTGGTAATCTGTGAACTTCAGCGTACTCTGACCAGCCTGATTGGATTCCCATCCTGGAAGATACAGGAGAGATTATGTATTTTACCGCCCTGGCTATATCCATCCTTCTCATGACAGCCGATAGCGATTTCGAGACTTACCTTTCCATAAGAGATTTTGATTCAGCACTTGATGCAGCTGCCGATTCCGATTCACTGAAGGCGGTGGTTTTTCGTGATGCCGGTAATTTTTCCATGGCTTCCGTGCTCTTTGAGAAGGCTTTCAACGAAAATCCCTCTGCTGGACTTTTCGCAGCAATGTGGGAATCTGTGGCTTCCGGAGCGGACCATTACCCTTCCCTGACAGCAGCGTTTCTAAGGGAGCAGATACTGGAATCGGAGGGCGTCCTCTCATGGGGACCGGAGGATCTGATATCGCTGATAGAATCTTCAAGCTTACTTGAAGACAGCCTGCTCGCAGACAGCCTTGTGCAGGTTCTTGTAGATGATTTTCCCCAGTCTGCTGAAGCCTCAGAAGTAATAGGCTGGGAATTTTATGAAAGGCTTTACCCGGTCTGGTACGATGATTCTGCAAGCATAGTTGTTCTGGCGGAATTCCTTAATGACTGGGGAGACAGATCGGACCTATGGAGAAGCCTGGCCTGGCAGTATACGCTTTCTTCGGTTCTGGAAACTGCTGATTCTTCAAACTGGGAAAACTATCTGAATGACTGGCTTGAAGCCTGTCCGGAAAACCCACGGGCCTGCCACAGCGGTGCGGCTCTGCATATAGACAGGGATTCATCATGGTCGGAAGCACTGATTCTCGCCCAAAGGGGTCTTTACCTTGTGCGGGAAGGATGGGTTCCTCAGGGAATGCCGGATGAAGAATGGCAGCTGACTGGCCCGGCTCTCGAAGCGGGTCTTCAATTCAGGAGATTGTATGCAATGGCCGGTTCGGGCCGAAGGCGTGAAGCCCTCAATGAGCTTTCAGCGGTCATATCGGATACGGATTTCAATATTGATGATTACCACACGGAAGCTTCTCTCTACTGGCTCTGCGGGACGCTGCACCTTGAAGAGGGGGATTCCCTGGAGGCTCTGGGCAGTTTTGCCGATGCAGCTGCTGCCGGGGAAGTGAGGAACAGGTGGAGCGGTGAGGCGATTCTTTCTATGGACAGCCTCCTTCCTCCCGATACCACTCCTGTGCGGTGGGCAAGGGAGCGGCAGGATTACGAAGGACCGGTTTTCACTGATGCGACCCATCTGCTGGGTCCGGACAGCATGCTTGCTGGAAGCCGCGTCTCCTGGTGCGACTGGAACTCCGATGGCTTTCCCGATCTGTTCGCGGGACATTCTCTTTTCCAGAACATGGGCGGTTCATCGTTCACGGATGTAACCTCCGAAGCGGGACTGGATTCGTGCAGGGGCAACGGCGGGATATGGGGAGACATCAACAGGGATGGACTGCCGGACCTTATTACATCAGGCAACCCTGTTCAGGTATTCGTAAGCAGAAACGGTGTTCTTGAAGATGTTACCGAAAGTATAGGTATCACTATTACGGAATCAAGTGTGGAGGGAGTCGCCCTTCTGGACTGGAACGCGGACGGATGGCTTGACCTCTGCCTTGCCAGTTACGAAAGAGCCGGCGGCCTGGGATCGGGTACCGAAGACGCTTTCTATCTCGGAAGTGCAGATGGTTTCATCGAAGCGGGTGACAGTATCGGAATGGTGCCGTTTCTTGAAGAACCTCTCTGCGGAAGAGGCGTGAGTCCCTGCGATTTCGATCTTGATGGTGATATTGACATCTTCGTATCCAATTACAGACTTCAGGAGAATTTCCTCTGGGAGAACGAAGACGGAATTGCTGTCAATTCCGCACTCCAGAGAGGGATTGCCGGAGTAAATGTCGACAGCTGGTGGGGACATACGATAGGAAGCGCCTGGGGTGATTTTGACAACGACGGGGACTGGGATCTTTTCTCGGCCAACCTTGCACATCCTCGGTACATCACCCTCTCGGACAGAAGCATGCTTTACGAGCAGCGGGATGGATATTTCACAGATATCAGAAGCAGTGCCGGCATCAGGTTTGAGGAAACGCATTCCAATCCTCTATGGGGGGATTTTAACAACGATGGATGGCTTGATCTTTTCGTTACTTCTATATACTCGGGCAGACGCAGTTTTCTCTACCTGAACCTTGGAAACGGAACTTTTGAGGATGTAACATGGCTTTCCGGAACCAGGGTCTTCAACGGCTGGGGAGCTGCAGCGGCGGATTACAATCTTGATGGAAAACTTGACCTTATAGTGGGTTCAGGTGATGGTCCCACACTTCTTGAAAACGTATCAGCAGGCGGCAACTGGCTGCTTGTGAACGTAGATCCTCCAGAAGGAGTCAATCCTTCCGGCATAGGATGCACCGTCATACTTGAACAGCAGGGTGTTACCCTGATGCGTCAGATTGAAGGGGGAAGCGGAACAACAAGCCAGAACGGAGGACCGCTGCATTTCGGTCTTCCTGCTGACCTTCCCTGTACCATCAGATTATATGCGCCGGGAGATACGACTGCCCTTTCGGAAGCAACGGTTTTCCCGGGTGTTCTGATTCAATTCGAGAATGAGAATTAATCGTATGCGAGACGTGTCTTCTCATCCGAGAGAACATGCCTGATGGTGTCTTCCCACCAGGTGGAATTCCAGGTATTCAGCTCCTGGTGCCTTAGGTAGTAGTTCTGCGGTATGGGATGTGTACCGCTTATCACATCCAGCCCGTATGCAGTTTTTATGAACTCGGTAAACTGCCCGATCCTCGGACATGGCGGATACCCGACAAGAAGCCCGGTGGCGAGATGAATCACATCAGCTCCGTTTCTCTTCATTTCATCGGGAGAGTATTCCACGTTGCCTCCCGGGCATCCTCCGCAGCTTGTGTAACCCACAATTTCAGCCTCTTCCCCCCTGTAAAGTTCGAAGGCTCCTTCGCGGTTTCTAAGAGCTCTGAGGCACTTCCCCCCCGCGCACGAACGGTAACGATCGCAGATTATAATTCCAATTTTCTTCATTGATCACGCCTCATTTCATACAGCATCGTCCACTTGAGGAATACGTAATATGCTGAAACAACAGATGATACAATCCCGGGAATTCCCTCCAGAAAACCTCCCCTGAGCAGATATGCAGAAAAAAATCGCCATGCAGGCCTGAAGATAATCCGGAATGGACCTGACCTTCTGCCCTTCCCGAACTCCTCCTCCGCCCAGAGAGTGCTGTACCGCAGCATTTTTTCCATCTGATCGCTCAGCGATGAATACGATTCGTGGATCACATGACCTTTTCTGATAACTCCAATGGTTCCTCCCGACACTTCCAGCCCTTCATGGATACCCGAATCCGGAAAACTGGCCTGTCCATTTCTGAAAAGTCTTATATGACGCTCACCGGACCATGGACCGAAGCGCATCAGTCTGCCCAT
>CAZUYF010000060.1:0-10438 GCA_964624675.1 uncultured bacterium | reverse complement strand
CAGCAACACGGGAGTAATGGTAAGCGAATTCCTGGCAGGTGCAGCGGCCCGGGGAACCGAGACGGAACAGGTTTTTCTTTCGGATAAGAAGATAGCTCACTGCATGGGATGCTTCAAATGCTGGGACAGGGAACTTTCTTAGCGATCGGCCCCAGATTCATTAGGCACAACCGGGCTGGTCGGGTATTAATTATATGTATGGGTAACCGGAGATTCAGATCAGGCATTTGTAAGAACATGGTACCGGGGAGCAGGACGATGTTTGTAAAAAAATTGCTCGGAAACTACCTTCAGAGATCACACAGATTTCCCTGGATACGTCTGAGGGGCAGAAGAAGTCTGATCGTACGCATGGATACCACAAACAGATGTAATCTTAGATGTTCGATGTGCTCGATGCGGCTTGCAGATCTGGATACTCAACGGGAATGGCATGATATTGATCCTGTTTTATTCAACAGGATAGCTGAGGAAGTATTTCCCATTGCCTCTGTTGTAGGGCTGTCCTGCGGCGCTGAACTCCTGGTTAACCCTGACTTCGGCACATACCTTGAACGCCTGTACCGTGCCGATGTTCCCGCCCGAGATGTTGTTACAAACGGTATTCTGCTCTCTTCGGAGAATATATCCATTATCCTTGATGCCCCCCCTACATCCCTCTTCGTCTCGATAGATGGAGCCACCCCGTCAACCCATGCAAAGATAAGAGGCGGCGCTGATCTGAACCTGATAACGCGAAACATGAGAGCACTTGTATTAGAGCGGGACAGGAGGGGCATGAAATTCCCCATGCTTTCCTTCAGTGTCACTCTACAGAGAAAGAACTTCATGGAACTGCCGGATATCGTCAGACTTGCGCACTCTGTTGGAGCTGTGTCAGTTTGTGTGGTGCCCCTTGTGCCGTACGAAGGATTGGATCTGACCGGGGAGACCATTGACCCGGCTGCTCCTGAAGTATCGGAGCAGATCAGACTTGCATCGAACACAGCTGCAGACCTTGGATTGATCTTCAATCCACCACCCATCCCGGATACCGATGGAGAGGTTTCCTGTCCGTATCTCGAAAACTGGGTCTACATCGACCCCGATGGAAGGATCAATCCATGTCCCCATTGGGATACGGCAGAACCTCTGGGCAATATGAACCGTCAGAGTTTCAGTGAAATATGGGAAGGCCCGGCGTATCAGGAATTGCGGAACAGGATCAAAGCGGGTGTGTTCACCGGCAACTGCGCCGTATGCCCCGAGACCTCAGGCAGGTTCGGCAACGAAATATCCAAATGCTGACAGTAAGCATGGAATACCCTGAGGCTTGATTCAGAAAGTTTCGTGAGAATCTGGTAGCACTTTACTATCAGATAGATACAGCTTCTTTATCAGTACGGCGATTGCTCCTAACGTACCTATCGTCATGAGGATGGATTCCTCCGGTCCGAAAGCTCCCCAGGGCGGGTGATTCACCGTCCTGAAAATCGTAGGCAGAAGTGCATGACCGCTTACGCTCCATCCGAAAACCATTCCAGTTGTGAGGTTCCAGAGCCAGTGCACCAGTATCGGATAAAACAGGCCATCAGTTACAAGCCTGAGAAAACCGAACAGGATTCCAGCCAGGAAAATGTTCACAATGCCGGTGAATGCGGCATGACTGTTGCTCAGGTGCAGCATTGCAAATGCCAGCGAGGAAAGCAGTAATCCTGTAAGTCTGCTCCTTCTGAAACCGAGTGCATCCATCATGAAACCCCTGCATACGATCTCTTCCGATGCGGCGAGGAGAAACAGCGCCGCTGCGAACTGAAACCACTCTGATGTGAAACCAACGTATTTAAGACCTGAGAGAAAGGCAATGAATATGAAGGGGATGAACAGAACCGCAGAAGCTGCTGATGCTATTCTGCCGTTTTTCCTCCCAAACCTTCCGGCAACCTCAGGTACCATTCTCCAGAAGGGAAACAGTACGATCAGTGCGATAAAACTAATTATTGCCCAGTTCGGAATATTGGCTTCTTCCAGGCCGAGAACGCCTGAGAGAAATCCCTGAAATACTCCCCAGAGGAAAAAACCCGCCAGGGTAAGGCCAAGCCTGAGAAAAGGTCTGGCCAGAGGTGAACAGCGTCCCTCAAGAAAGGTAATCCTGCTGTGAATGTTCACTAAATGACCGACCTGTATACTTCCATTGTCTCTCTGGCTGCCCTTGCCCAGGAGAAACATGAAGCCTGTTCTAACCCTCTTCTTATGTATTCCTTCCTCTTCCCGGGTGATTTGGCCAGGAGTACCATCGACTTCATCAATGCGGTGCTGTTACAGGGATCGACAAGAATGGCCGCCTCACCAGCGATTTCCGGTATGCAGGACAGATCCGAAGCTATTACCGGACAGCCGCTCTGCATGGCTTCGAGAACCGGCAGTCCGAAACCTTCATCCAGGGTTGGAAATACGAAGGCAAGGGCAGAGGAATAAAGATGATAGAGATCTTTCTGCGGTACATCCCTGAGGTATACTATCCCGTTCCCGTTCAGGAGGTGGCCGTGACGGTTTCGGAACTCCTCTAAATCCTGTGGACGGCCCGAAAGAACAAGCGCAAGGAGGTTACCCGATCTGATCTCCTCAGGAAGTTTCATATATGCCTCGATAAGCCCGGTAATGTTCTTTCGAGGATCAACCCTTCCGACGAAGATGAAGTATGGATGTTCATCCAGACCGTAGGGTTTGAGTATCTCCCCATTCCTGCTGCGGGGGTGGAATTCATCCGAAGCCGCCTCGGGAACCGGAATAACGGGACAGCTGGATTCGGGGAAGTGTTCCTGAAGACTTTTATGTACATAGGAAGAAGGAGTGATTACAGCACTTGCTTTATTCAGTATTCCGGGTGTTCGCTTCAGATAGAAACGCATCAGTTCGGAACCCTTGAATTCATTCAGTGTAATCGGGAATATATCGTGCACTGTGGCAACGAATTTTCGCGGCAGCACCGGAGAACCAAACGGGTCGGTCAGGTGTACTATATCCAGTTTGCGTGATGACAATCGCCAGAGGATACCGCTCAGGATTTTCGTGATAAAGGAAAACCCATTCCCCAGCATGTTTCTGTGGGGGACAGCTTTGCGTATTGTGATATTCGGAAGATTTCCGAAGAGTTCTTCAAGTTTTCTTTTCTTTGAATCACTGAATGTTGATAGCAGTGTAAAACTATCATCAGGATACTCTTCCGCAAGTCCTTTTATCAGTTCCCTGGCGTAGGTCTTTATCCCGCCATGACCGAGGATATTAGTAGCGTCGAACCCGATATTCATGCAGAGCCTTCAGCTCACCGATCCTGGAGTGGTACTGCTTTTAGAATATCCATGAAGCTCTCTGCTTTCAGGCTTGCTCCGCCCACCAGTGCTCCGTTGATCGATGGCATGGAAAGAATTTCAGCAGCGTTGCCAGGTTTTACACTTCCACCGTACTGTATTCTTGTATTATCTGCAAAATCGTTACTCAATACACCGGCAACCCACTCCCTTATAAGAGAATGCATCCGTTCGGCTTCATCGGGAGTTGCAGTGAGGCCGGTGCCGATTGCCCATACCGGTTCGTATGCTATTACGAAGTTTTCAGTGGAAACACATTCAAGATCCCTCAGTGCGGATTCGACCTGTCTTCTTACGACTTCCTCCGTCCTGCCGGCATCCCTCTCCTCGATGAGTTCACCAACGCAGAGAATGCCGCGAAGTCCGCTCTCAAGGCCGGCTTGTAACTTTCTCCTGACGATGTCATTGGCTTCGCCGAAAACGTGCCTCCGTTCGCTGTGACCAGCCAGGAACCAGGAAGCTCCGGCATCAACAAGCATGGAAGGGCTGATCTCTCCGGTAAATGCACCCTTTTCAAGCCAGAATATGTCCTGTCCGCCTGTTTCGATACCGCAATCAGCTGCAGCATCTGCAATAATGGGAAGAATTGTAAAAGGTGGAAAAAGGATTATCTCCGAGGAAACAGATCTCGATCCGAGTCTTTTCATTTCCCTCAGATACTCAAGAGCAGCAAGTCTCGAACCGTTCATCTTCCAGTTTCCGCCGATGATCTGCTTCACTGGTTACCACCCCAAAGCACGGTAAGGGCGGGCAGTTCAATGCCCTGCAGAAGTTTCAAAGATGCTCCACCTCCAGTGGAAACAAAGGATATTTTGTCCTCCAGACCCGCTTCAGAAACGGCCCGAAGAGAATCACCTCCGCCGACGATCGTGAAGGCACCGTTTCCGGTAACTTCAGCGAGAGTTATGGCGATTCCTCTTGTGCCGCTGTCAAACGGAGGAATTTCAAATACACCCATAGGCCCGTTCCAGACGACAGTACAGCTTTTTCTAATGATCTGTCCGAATTCCTCTACCGTACGAGGTCCTATATCAAGTCCCGCCATATTGTCAGGTATTGCATCGGCCTCAACGGTCACAGCAAGATCAGGTCTGCCGGTGGAAGGTGCAACCACAATGTCCGTGGGAAGGTGTATATCCACATCGAATTCCTCAGCATCATCAAACAGTTTCCTTGCCGCTCCGAGTCGGTTACGCTCAAGAAGACTTGTACCTATGTTCAGCCCCTTCTCCTTCATGAAGGTAAAAGCCATTGCTCCGCCTATCATCAGATGATCGAGCCGTGGGAGAAGATTCTCAATCACAGGGATCTTATCGGAGACCTTCGCACCGCCTATCAGGAGAGAGAAAGGTCTGGCTGGAGATGAGAGTATATCAAGGAAAACCTTCAGTTCCTTCTCTACGAGAAGTCCGATGTAGCCTCCTTTCAGAACTCTGGGTACTCCAGTCAGGGAGGCATGGGACCTGTGAATCGTGCCGAACGCGTCATTAACGTATATATCTGAGTTGGATGCCAGCTTCCGGGCAAAATCGATATCGTCCTTTTTCTCTTCCGGATGAAAACGGAGATTCTCCAGAAGGAGGATATCACCCGGATTCAGAGATGCGGCCAGGGTATTCACTCTCGCCCCGATACAGTCTGGGGCAAAGGAAACCTTCATTCCGAGAAGCTCGCTCAGCCTGTCCGCTACAGGCGCGAGCGACAGTTCGTGGTGTACTGTCCCGCCGGGTCTGCCCAGGTGGCTTGCAATAATGAGCGAGGCTCCATGATCGAGCAGATAATTAACCGTGGGAATAATCGCCCTTATCCTGGTATCGTCCGCGATCCTGCCGTCCTCGAGGGGAACATTAAGATCCGCCCTGAGAAATACCTTTCTGCCCCTGAGTTCAGCATCTTTCAGTACAGGATACTTCACAGTCCGACTTCAATCATATACCGCATGAAATCCACCATTCTGGCCGCATAACCGTATTCGTTGTCGTACCATGACAGGATTTTAACCATTCTGGAACCCATCATTTTTGTAATCAGAGAATCGAAGATAGAACTGTAGGGATTGCCTATTATATCGCTGGACACAAGAGGTTCATCGGAGTACTGCAGGACTCCCTTCAGGTTGCCCTCTGAGGCTTCAAGCATAGCTCTGTTCACCGATTCGATACTGGCATCGGTTCGCAGTTCACATACCAGATCCACCAGTGATCCATCCTTAACGGGAACCCTCACAGCGATACCGTCAAGCTTGCCGCTGAGCTCTGGAATCACCAGTGCCACAGCTGCGGCCGCACCTGTTGTGGTGGGAATGATATTAACCGCTGCAGCTCTTGCCCGTCTGAGATCTTTGTGCGGAAGATCAAGAATTTTCTGATCGTTGGTGTATGCATGGATCGTTGTCATGATTCCATTGAGGATACCGAATGTATCGTTCAGCACTTTTGCAATCGGCGCCAGGCAGTTGGTCGTGCAGCTGGCGGTGGATATCACTTCATCCTTCCGGGGATTGTAAAGCGAATGATTCACTCCGTAAACAACGGTGAGATCAGCTCCGGGTTTGCCCTTCGCGGGGGCACTGAGAACCACTTTCTTCGCTCCGGACTCAATATGCAGCATCGCTTTTTCCCTTGTCCGGAAAAAGCCTGTGGACTCTATGACTATCTCTACACCGAGTTCCTTCCAGGGGAGCTTTGAGGGATCGGGCTGAGAGAGAACTCTGAAACTGTCACGGCCTGCATGGATAATGTCTCCGTCTACCTTAACATCACCGGGAAACCGGCCGTGTACCGAATCGTACTTCAGAAGGTGAGCAAGAGTTGCCGGATCTGTAAGATCATTTACGGCAACAATATCGATGTCATTGTCATTCAGTGTCTGCCTGTAGACAAGCCTTCCAATTCTTCCGAATCCATTGATCGCAACTTTTACCGCCATTTCAAACCTCCGTTATCCGAAGAAGAGTTTTGCAGCTTCATACTGCTCGACTGGTACAGTTTTCAGTGTTCCGACCGCCTTCTCAAGTTCAACAGCTACCAACTCCGTTCCATGGAGAGCCGCCATTTTACCGAACATTCCCTGTTCTGCCATTTCAACAGCTTTAACTCCCAGTCTTGTTCCGAGTACACGGTCAAACGCCGTAGGGCTTCCGCCTCTCTGAACATGGCCCAGAACTACATGCCTGGTTTCCAGATCGGTTCTGTCGGCAATTTCATTCTTGAGCACTTCACCAATACCGATTCCAGTACCGAGCTGGACATGACCGAAGGCATCCTTCGCAGCCGAATGCATTACATGTCTTTGCAGCTTGGGATCAATCGCTCCCTCCGCCACGGCGACAATTGCATACTTGTTGCCTTCTCTGTAACGCTTTTTCAGGAGTTCGCACACATCGTCGGTATTGAACTCCTGTTCCGGAATGAGAATGACATGTGCACCGCCGGCCATTCCCGCATGAAGCGCCAGCCAGCCGGCATGACGTCCCATGATCTCCACTACGATAATCCTTTCGTGGCTTCTGGCAGTGGTATGAAGCATATCAAGGGCTTTCATTACGTAATTGATTGCAGTATCGAAGCCGAAAGTGCAATCGGTGGCGCTCAGATCATTATCTATCGTCTTTGGAATACCTATGATTGAAAGCCCCTCGCTGCTGAGCCTGCTGGCAACACCAAGCGTATCTTCCCCGCCTATAGCTATCAGGCAGTCCAGCTTCCTGTCATCGTAAGTTTTCTTGATCCCTTCGAATCCCTTATCAAGCTTGAATGGATTCGTTCTGGATGAAAGCAGTATGGTTCCGCCCTCCATGTGTATATCCCTGACCATGTTAAGATCGAGAGTGATAGCATCGTTCTCGATGGCACCTTTCCAGCCTCTCAGAAAACCGGTTATCTCGTAATCCCGCAATTTTCCTTTAACTGTAATACCCCTGATAACAGCGTTCAATCCAGGAGCATCACCACCGCCCGTAAGCAAACCTATGTGCATGTTAATTCCCTCTGTTTTCAGAATATTCTAGAGCTATCCTTTTAAGCAGTTTTTCTGCAAGTTCCATCAGTTCGGGGATGGAAAGAGATTGTCCTCCGTCTGAAAGCGCTTTGTCAGGGTCGGGGTGTACCTCCAGCATAATGCCGTCAGCCCCAGCTGCGAGCCCTGCAAGGGATAGAGGTTCCAGAAGATCCCTCCTTCCGGAAGCATGGCACGGGTCTACAATGACCGGATATCCGCCAAGCATTCTTGCAAGCGGGACAGCCGAAATGTCAAGCGTATTCCTTGTCCATGGTTCAAAGGTCCTTATTCCCCTTTCGCAGAGAACCACCCTGTCATTTCCCTCCTTGACGAGGTACTCCGCAGCCAGGAGCCACTCCTCGATAGTGGCCATGAACCCTCTTTTCAGAAGTATCGGTTTTTCGGTTCTGCCAAGTGCGGAGAGAAGTGGAAAGTTGTGCATGTTCCTTGCCCCAACCTGGATCATGTCCACATATTTCACAGCATGTTCTATCTGATCTATCGCCATGACTTCGCTGACCACAGGAATATTGAATTCCCTTCTGACCTGATCCAGCATTTCAAAACCTTCAATACCCAGACCCTGAAACGAATAGGGAGATGTTCTTGGCTTGAACGAACCGCCTCTTAACATGGAAACACCCGCCCTTACCACAGCAGCTGTAACCTCCCTGAGCATTTCAAAGTTTTCAACAGAACAGGGACCGGCGATCAGGATGGATGATCCCTCGCCAATATGGACATTGCCTACTTTCACGGATCTTATGTCCATTTTTTACCTCTTCCCCAGCTCGCTGATAATGAATCTTACTAAATCTCTTACAGAACTATCGGATACGGGACCGGGATTATGTCCTACAGCATTATCCACCTGATCATCCACCCATGTGGGATCGAATCCCCCTCCAATTTCGTTCATCAGTTCCGCCCTCTGGTTGATGAGCCTCACTAGCTCCACATCGGACCGTAGAAGTTCACCCCGGAAATCAGGAACGATTTCTCTGGTCCCTACAGCTTTTCTGTCGATCTTCCCGTTTGCGGTTCTTGGCAGTCCGTGAACAAAATTAATGAGCCTGGGAATCTTGTGCTCATCCAGGAACTGCCGGAGAAATGCCCGCATTCCTGCAACTGTAAGTTCCGCTCCAGACTTTGTTACAATATATGCGGAAGGCATCTCACCTCGCGAAGGGTGATCTCTGCCTACCACGCACGCGTCAATAATTGAAGGATGCTTCAGTATCGCCAGTTCAACCTCAAGCGGATAAACCTTCAGACCTGCGGCCTTAATAAGGCCTCCCCTGCGACCCAGAAAGACAAGCTTGCCATTCTCCGTTCTGAACATATCACCGGTACGATACCATCCATCAAGAAAGGCTTCTTCAGTCTGTGGTCTGTCTCCCATGTACCTCTTCACAACTCCTGATCCTGAAATCCAAAGCTCACCGCTGCCGCTTTCATCCATCCTGTTGCCCGACAGGTCACGAAGTTCGATCTCATACCCCTCTACAACGGCGGTGAATCCCTGCACTCGGCTCTTTCCGATAAGAGCGACACCCGCCGTTTCGGTACTTCCCCATACAGGGATAAGTTCCACACCGGTTCTTTCGGCGAAATTGACAGCGAAATCCTCGGAAACATACATTCCACCGGCTTCCGCAATTCTAACGCATGATAGGTCAGCATCAATTCTTTTCCATAGATGCGACAGGTTCATCAGCTGCGTCGGGAGAGCCATGATGGCCGTTACTCCAGTTCTTGAAATCACATGAAGCAGATCTCTGGGGTACCTGTGCTCGGTAAGAACGGTCCTTCCACCAAGGAACAATCCACGCATAAAGAGTTCGTGCGGATGACCGAAAACACCGAAGATGGAGAGATGTACATCATTTTTGGTCAGACCCATTGTTACCGTAACTCCGTCGGTGTTCGATAAAAGCTGAGCATGGGTTGTAGGAGCTACCTTTGCCTGACCGGTTGATGCTGAAGTAACGTTCAGATAGAACTCTTCATCGCCTTGCAGATCAGGAACATCCACAGGGTTTTCATTGCCCGTGAAGATATCTTCGTTCAGTGACAGGGTCATCTCATCCGGATGAGAGCAGCTGTCGGGATGATCCCAGGTAAGGACCAGACGCTCAGACCATCTGCCGAAAACCCGCATCCTTTCCTGTACCGGCCAGTCGGGATTCAGTGAAACGAATTTCGCTCCCAGCAAGGAAACCGCAGTGAAAGTAACCGGAAGAAAGGAGGATCGGTGCGATACAACACCAACAACATGTCCCTGCTGAACTCCAGCTTTTTGAAGCAGAGATGCAACATGACAGGATACGCGCCACCAGTCGGCAAAACTGAGTTTCCGCTGGTCGTCTTCAAGGGCAACAGCTTGGGGTGTGCCTGCTGCCCATTTCTCCAGAAGTCCGTGAACCGTCCCCGGCATCTATTCCTTTTTCTCTCCGCATTCAGGGCAGAATTTGGAATCTGTAGGAACATTCGCACCGCATTTGGGACATGGCTCTCCGTCGCCGATCTTTGCGCCGCATTCGGGGCAGAACTTTGCTCCGGGTGCTACTGCAGCACCGCACTTCGGACATGCTAAACCAAGGGGTTTACCGCATTCGGGGCAGAATTTGCCGGGAGCAACGTTCTTGCCGCATGCGGGGCATGTAATCATAGCAGCCGCTTCGGGAGCACTTTGGCCCCCTCCCGCCATAGTCTGGCCCATCATGTTGGCCATTGTCATACCCATACCAAGTCCGGCACCCATACCGACGCCAGCGCCGGCAGCTCCGCCGCCGCCTTCATTCGCGGCAGCATCGCCCATAGCGGTTGCTGTTTTGAAGCGCAGATACTGGTTCATATCGCCGAGCGCTCCCATAGCACTGCGCTCATCGATCCTTTTCTGAACCTCTTCGGGAGGAGTAATAGCCTGAACGTAGAAATCAACAAGCTGTATTCCATATTTCCCGAAATCATCACCCATTCTGGATTTCGCCAGGGTACCTATTTCATCGTAGTATTGCGCAAGATCAAATATCGTTTCAATGGTTTCTCCAAGAAGGTCCGCCAGTCTTGATATTATCATACCCTTC
>CAZUYF010000059.1:0-10504 GCA_964624675.1 uncultured bacterium | reverse complement strand
TGTATTCCGCCGATAGAGGTTGAAGAGGCACTCTCCCTCCGAGAGGATCAGCATATTGCGCCGCGAACACTGGTCACCCTCGAGAACACACAGAATGTCATGGGAGGGCTTGTACTGCCGGAAAGAGAAGTCCTGGAAATAGCAGATGTCTGCCGCAGAAAGGAAGTCCCCCTTTATCTTGACGGCGCAAGGGTATGGCATGTCATATCCTCATCCGGCGAAAAACTCAGGAAAATACTTTCACCCTACAGTATGGTCTCCATGTGCTTCTCAAAGGGGCTTGGATGTCCCGTCGGGTCCATCCTTGTGTGTTCGGCCGAGGACGAGAAAAAGGTTCGCTACCTGCGAAAGCAGCATGGGGGTGGAATGAGGCAGGCCGGTATTCTTGCAGCAGCCTGCCTGTACGCTCTTGAGCATAATCTCCCGGTACTCTCCAGAACACACCAATTCGCCCGAATAATAGCAAAAGGCATCACCCGTTCACCGGTATTGCGGATGGTGAATCCTGAGCCTGACACCAACATAGTCATTGCAGAAACCCCTGAAGGCAAGGCAGGAAAAATATCTGATGCCCTTGCCAGTCTTGAAATAGGCTGCCTGGCTCTATCACCCTCGATATTGAGATTCGTTACTCATCTTTCTCTTTCCGAACGGTCAGTTAAATACGCTGCCGACGTATTGTCGGCATTTGGAGGATAACATGCTCACAGGAGTTATTGGAACAGGGCATCTTGGTTACCATCATGCAAGGATTCTGGCGGGAATAACCGGCAGAACAGTTCCCATATTCGATACGGACAACGATAGAATGAACAAGCTTGCATCTGAACTCGATATAAGACCTTGTGGAAATCTGGATTCCCTTCTCGAAGAATGTGATTCCGTTGTTGTAGCATGCCCTACGCAAAGCCATTATCACGTTGTGGAAAAAGCCCTGAAAACTGGTGTACACGTTCTTGTGGAGAAACCCATATCCGCAACTACTGCGCAGGGACAGGAAATGGTTGAAATTGCAGAGGATATGAACCTCATACTGGCCGTTGGACATTCTGAACGCTTCAATCCGGCGATACTTGCCGCTGCTGACCTGATCGATGAACCTCTTTTTGTTGAGGGACACAGAATGGCTCCATTCAATCCAAGAGGAACTGACGTTTCTGTAGTACTCGATCTTATGATACACGATATCGATCTTGTGCTTTCATTTGTCCGCTCTCCTGTTATCTCAGTTCAGGCTTCAGGTGTGCCTGTTCTGAGCGATAACGTTGATATTGCCAGCGCGAGGATACAGTTTGAGAACCGCTGCGTGGTCAATATGACCGCCAGCAGGATATCGAGAGAGCAGATTAGAAAACTCCGGTTCTTCCAGCACAGGAAATACGTCTCTGTTGATTTTGCCGCAAGGAAAGTCGAAGCTTTCAGGATGGTGGACGGGAGAATTGAACCGGTACCTGTCACAGTATCGGAAGGTGATGCTCTTACGGCTGAACTGAACGATTTCAGAACGGCCTGTGAAACAGGTTGTGCTCCTACTGTATCCGGTCTGGATGGCCTTAATGCACTCAGATCCGCACAGATAATCTCTGTCAGAATACAGGAAGCGATGCAAGACCTTTTGAAACCCGCAGAATGAAGATAGTCATTTCAGCAGGAGACCCTTCAGGTGATGTCCGTGCAGGGGAACTCCTTGAGGAACTTAAAAAGATAACCGCTCTGGAAGTATCTGGTCTTGGCGGCAGTAATATTGAAAAGGCCGGCGGGAATATATTATTCAATCTGGACGAGTATTCAGTAATGGGTTTTGCCGAAGTGATATCCTCTATTGGAAAATTCCGAAGACTTCACCGCTCGATGAGATCACATATACTCTCCGCTGATCCGGATATTCTGCTTCTGGTTGATTATCCAGGCTTCAACATACCCCTCGCATCCTGGGCGAAGAGACATGGTTACCGTGTCATTTACTACATTTCTCCACAACTATGGGCCTGGGGCAGGAACAGAGTCAGAAAGATACGAAGATCCGTTGACCTGATGATAACACTTTTCCAGTTCGAAGTTGATTTCTATACTGAATATGGCGTTAGAGCTGTCTGTTCAGGGCATCCATTGGCAGATTCGATCCCATTGCCGCTGGAATGCGAACCTTGCGGGAAAATCGCTTTTCTTCCCGGAAGCCGCCGACAGGAGATTTCGCTTCTCCTTGCACCCATGATAGAATCCTTCATCATTCTCAGAGATGCAGGGATGGTTTCCAGTGGTTCTATCGCTGTATCTCCCGAAGTGCCCCCGGAGTTATACGAACAGGCTGCTGACGTAGAGGGTCTCAGATTGGCCTGTTCAGTGGAGGATGCCCTTTCAGATGCCACAGCAGCTGTGGTCTGTTCGGGTACAGCAACCCTTGAAACTGCCATGTGGGGTATACCTTTCATAATCACCTATCGAACCTCACCTGTGACATACTTCCTTGCCAGAATACTTGTCAGAGGTGTTTCGAGTATCGGAATGGCCAACATTGTAACTGATTCTGCGATCGCAACCGAGCTTATTCAGAAGGATGTCCACGCTGAAAACATAGTTAGCTATGTAAAACCGCTTTTAAAAGATACCGAAGCCAGGAGGAATTCACTGGCCGGAATGAAACTGGTCAGGAATGCACTCGGCCGTAAAGGGTCGTCCGAAAGGGCAGCTCGGTACATACTGGAAGCTTTAGATGAAAACCCCTGACCTTCTGAGGCTATCGAGGGTATCCGGAGGGATGTTCATTAGGCTGATCGGTCTTTCATGGAGGGTGCATTACGTCAGATTCATGCATGGAAGAGCCGGCAGAGTCAGGAACAATCCGGCACTCTTCGCATTCTGGCATGGAAGACAGCTCCCACTTGTACATACTCACAGGAACGAAGGGGTTACAGTAATTGTAAGCCAGAACAGAGATGGTCAGTACGCAACCAATATTCTTCATACCATGGGCTTTAGAACGGTAAGAGGATCGAGTTCCAGAGGCGGTTTAACGGCCATCCGCGATATGTCAGCTCTGCTCCGGAATGGATTCGACTGCGCTATAACACCTGATGGTCCAAAAGGGCCTGCAGAAAGCGCTAAAAGCGGTCTTGC
This sequence comes from uncultured bacterium, assembly GCA_964624675.1. Lineage (GTDB taxonomy): Bacteria > Fermentibacterota > Fermentibacteria > Fermentibacterales > JCC-6 > Aegiribacteria. The sequence goes on along the minus strand of CAZUYF010000059.1, from coordinate 7,387 downwards.
TCATATATCAAGGCTTGGTAAAAGACCCCTGATACCAATGGGAGCTTCCGGGTGGCCGGCAGTTCGTCTCGCATCCTGGGATCGTTTCCTTCTGCCTTTTCCATTCGCGCGGGTGCCGATCGTGGAAGGCAGACCCATTCCACCGATGAAAAGGGATGATGATCCCAAACAATGGAACGAAAGGGTGGAGACGGAGCTGAACAGGGTCACATCCTGCGCTGATCTTCTCGCATCACCTTCTGTTCAGTTTTTCAGTCGCATCCTCAGAATTATTGGGGCTATTCTGCATTATCCATCATCCATTGCCCTTCTGCTAAGGCCTGCCAGGGAAAGAAAGGAAAGAAAAGGGAACGTAAAATCGATAAGGAGCAGACCTGTATGGCTGCACGGTTCATCACTCGGTGAGCTGAATGGTCTTCTACCATATGCTGAATACCTCAAGAGAAACGGCATACCTGTATGGATAACCTGTTTTACGCCATCCGGACGATCATACATAGAAAGAATGGGACTGGAAGGAAGCTATATTCCTCTAGATATTCATTGCTACGCTGATCGGTTCATCAGGAGGATAAAGCCCAGAGCATTCATACTGGCTGAAACGGAAATATGGCCTGTTACTATCCTCGCAGCTCTTGTATCAGGCATTCCATGCATGATGATAAACGGCAGACTATCCCGCAAAAGCCTCAGAGGGTACCGTTTCCTCGGTTCCCTTCCCGCAAGAATGCTCTCCTGCTTCACCGGTATTCTTACAAGGAGTGATGAAGACAGAAAAAGATTCCTTTCGATGGGCATCGATAAGCGGATTGCAAGTACCTCTGGAGATTCAAAAATGTTCGCAGACCATGGAGATCCTCCACCTTCATGGCGCACTTCACTGAATACTGATAAACCTGTTCTTGTAGCCGGTTCCACTAGAAAAGGGGAAGAAGAAACCCTTCTCGAGGCAGCCGAAAAAGCTGGTTACTTCCCTGTAATAGTACCTCGTCATCTCGAGCGGATAGAAGAAGTACTGGATTTAATGACCGGAATGGGCTTTACTCCGGTTAAATGGTCGAAACTGACTGCATCACACTCAAATACTCTTGATTTCGACAGCGTTTTGGTTGATGTTCATGGGGTGCTTGCCAGAATGTACGGTGCGGGTGACGCTGCTTTCGTTGGAGGTACCCTTGTTCCTCTCGGAGGGCACAATGTACTGGAACCGGTCATGAGGGGTGTACCATTTATTGTTGGTCCGCATCACTTCAGCTACAGGGAGATTGTAGAGATACTGAGAGTATCAGGTATAGCACATATCGCCTCATCACATGGAGAGATAGTCGTTGCACTTACTTCATTTCTTAACAATCCGCGGAAGAGGAAAGACATCATAAATGAATTTGATCGCATGAAGGGAAACGTATTTGATGATTTCAAGGCATTGATAAGGCGATCAGGAATTATTGAATCGGACACGGGCAGATGAAAAGACCTGATGGATTGTTCCGGAAGATAGTATCGCGGGAGGATGGATACGCGTGGGCGGGATGGTGTCTTATGCCCTTCGGGTGGCTGTACGGTCTGATTGCCTCTGTAAGACGAAGATGGTACGAATCGGGAGACAGACAGTTTCGACTTCCTGTGCCCGTTATAAGCGTTGGAAACATAGAAGTAGGCGGTACTGGCAAGACACCGGTTACCATATGGCTTGCCAACCGCATAGCAGGAATGGGCTATACGGTATCGGTTGTGGCACGTAATTTCGGTCAACGAACACGTGCCTGCAGAGTAAGGCTGGACAATGACGATGTCAGAAATAATTTCACTGACGAAGTTCTGCTGCTTGCAGAGAGCCTTCTAGGCAGGAGCAGCGTGTATTCCGGTAGATCGAAAACAGAGGCTGCCACTAAAGCCTACCGCGGAGAAAAACCGGATATAATAATTATTGACGATGGATTTCAGCATATGCAGCTTTACCGGGACATCGAGCTGGTCGTTCTTGATTTTGCGAGCCCCTTCGGGCAGGGAGGTATACTTCCTTCGGGAACACTCAGGGAATTTCCGTCAGTTATTTCAAGGGCTGATCACATCTGGATAAACCGCATACCGCCTGGTATGTCCGCAGAATGGATAAAAAGAAGAGTATCGGATTACAACTGGAAAGCTCCCGTTCAATTCAGCAGAGTAAAACACACTGGAGTAAGACTTGTCAACGGAAAAGTGCTGTCGGGTATTCCAATTAAGACGGTACTCGCATTCTGCGGTATCGGCAAGCCGGATAGTTTCCGTAACTCCCTTGAGGAAGCAGGTATAAGACTTGAAGGACTTGAAGTGTTTCCCGATCACCATGTTTATTCAAAGGGTGATATCGATCGTCTGAGAGAGATTATGGAAAGAACCGGTGGATCGGCCCTGATAACAACTGCGAAGGATGCCGTTAAGCTTTACGGCATACCTGATACTGGAGATATTCTGGTACAGACAATGAACCTTGATGTGGAGGGAGCTGTCCCGGATCTCATGAACGATATTCAGAACAGCATAGATGTACACAGAAAAAGAAATAAGAAAATAGGAATATTATGAGTAACGGAGCCATTGAAACCGATGTTCTTATTCTTGGAGCAGGTATGGCAGGCCTGACGTGTGCTCTCTCCCTTCCGGAAGGACTTGAAGTTCTTCTTGTGAGCAAAATACCGATGCCTACCGGCAGTACATACCTTGCTCAGGGTGGGCTTGCCGCGGCTATTTCCGAAGATGACAGTTTCGAGCTGCACCTGCAGGATACCATCAACGCTGGAGGAGGTCTCGTTAACGAAACAGCAGCCATAGACATCATTTCCACCGGTCCACGTCTGGTTGAGCAACTTTCCACCTGGGGTGTACATCTTGAGGGTTCATTCGGAAAGGGGAAAAGCGGTATAGAGGGCGGACACACTGTTCGACGCGTGCTTCATCATAAGGACCGGACGGGCAGGCTGATAAGCGAGGCACTGAGCGAATGCAGTATCGAAAGAAAGAACATAACTGTAATGGAAGGCGCATTTGCGGTTAATCTTCTTACCGCTTCCCGTGAAATGCCCGAACTTGTTGAAAATGCCGTTGACAGGTGCATCGGAGCGCATATCCTTCACAACGGAACTATATTAACAGTTCTCGCAGGTGAAACGATAATCGCTACGGGCGGCTCGGGAAAAGTATACAGGTACACTTCAAACCAGGATTCCTCCACCGGAGACGGAATAGCGATGGCATATCGGGCGGGACTACCCATAAAGAATATGGAATTCTACCAGTTCCACCCAACCTGCCTTTTCCACCCGGATAATCGAAACTTCCTTATCACAGAGGCTCTAAGGGGAGAGGGAGCGATTCTTCTCAACCTCAAGGGCGAAAGATTCATGGAGAATTACGATCCTGTAAGAATGGAACTGGCACCCCGGGACATAGTAGCCAGGGCCATTGATTCGGAAATGAAAAGACTTGGTAACGATCATGTTCTGCTGGATGCGACACATCTGGGCAGGGAAAAGCTGACAATATCTTTTCCAGAGGTGACCACCGGTGTCACTTCAGTGGGCATCGTTCCGTGGGAGGAGCCCATACCGGTTGTCCCCGCTGCTCACTACACTGTTGGCGGGATCGATGCCGCAACAGACGGTACAACAGCCATGAACGGCCTCAGAGCAATCGGAGAAGCATCCTGTACCGGATTTCACGGAGCCAACAGGCTTGGCAGCAACAGTCTTCTTGAAGCAGGCGTCATGGGCCTCAAGGCTGCTGATTCAATTCCTGAAACGATTATGAAGCCTGATGCTTTCCACGCCAGAGACTGGTCCTTCGGCCGGGCAAAACCGATCATGGAAAACGTGCTTGTAGATTACGCATGGGCAGCCCTTAGAAGCGTTATGTGGGATTATGTCGGAATAGTCAGATCTGACAGAAGGCTGCATCGAGCACTCCGGATAATAGATGTTCTTTCGGATGAGATAGAAGAAGATTACTGGACCATGCTTCCAGTTATCGGGTTGCTGGAGCTTCGGAACATCTGCACAGTTGGCAGAATCATTGTTAAATCCGCGTTGCGTAGAAGGGAGAGCAGAGGTCTCCATTACAATATTGACTGTCCCGAGATAAGGCAAATTTCTAGGGACACAGTTATTAAGTTAGTATTATGAAAGTATCGTTATGCCTTCTGTTCTCTTCGATGCTGGTGCTTCTGCTGTTATCCTGCAGCTCAACACCGGTATACAGGGGGGACGGCATACATTGCACAGGCGGTTCCTGGTCCGAGATATCCTCCTCGGGCGGCAGTCCCATAACTTCAGATGACAATGTAATTATGGATGAAATCGAATCATGGATGGGAACACCTTACGTTTACGGCGGTGAGAGCCGAAGCGGTGTTGACTGTTCAGCTTTCACCCAGGCTGTTTACCAGGCGGTCAACATCAACATTCCGCGAACCGCCAGCCAGCAGTCCGCTGCTTCAGAGGTCGTAAATCCACCGAATCTTCAGTTCGGGGACCTTATTTTCTTCAACACTTCAGGCTCCGGGATATCTCACGTAGGCATCTACATAGGTAACGGTTTCTTTGCCCATGCTTCGTCAAGCAGAGGAGTTGTGAAGGAATCACTCGCTAAACAGTATTACGCGGACAGGATAGTATCAGTGGGAAGGTTCATGTAATGACGTTAATCTGTATTATACTTACGCTGGGCACTGTGATTCCAGTTCAGTTCACACCTGTAGAAGGATTCATGGATCTTGATAATTCAGCAACACCAACAAGATTCGGGCTTCTGCTCGTTGCAGGAGAGGATTCAGCAGTCAACCTTCACATGGCGGAACTCATTCTGGCAACCATGGACAGCCTCCCTGATGATGCTTTGCTCGATCTCTATGTAATAACTATGGATAAGCCGGGTTACCCGGATATAGCTGCATTGTGCGGCGAGTACTCCGGTTATCCCGCGACCCTGATCATGGTCGGCCACTGCGGTTTCATTGAACTTGATCCCAGTTTTCTCACGGTGGAGATAATCGATGCATGGTATACATGGGGCAGCCCCGATTCAAGAAGGACCGGCATCTGCAATTTCTGCCGGAGATGTAATCCATAGCCTGAAGGGAATAACATGGAATGGTTCGAACATGCTGATTTCTGGGAACTGACCTATCCATTCATGTTCCCCGAAGCCAGGATCGAAAAAGCTGAAGAGGATGTTCTTTCACTCCTGAAACTCACAGGTTTCGAAAAGGGTGATATTCTTGACCTCTGCTGCGGTCCGGGCAGGTTCGCAATTCCTCTTGCAAGAATGGATTACAGTATCACAGGAGTCGATGCCACCGATTATCTTCTTGAAATCGCCCGGAACAGAGCTTCACTTGAGAATGTTGAAGTGGAGTGGGTTAAAGAGGATATGCGCAGGTTCAGGCGCCCCGGATCGTACGATCTGATATTGAATATGTTCACATCGTTCGGGTACTTTCAGGATCATTCGGACAACATGAGGGTTCTTGAGAATATTAACCAATCCCTGCGGCAGGGTGGGAAATTTTTAATGGAAATAATGGGTAAAGAAACTCTTGCATCCATATTTCATCCGGTAACAGATTGCGAAACCGAAGAAGGACTTCTCCTCATCCAGAGGCATAGGATTGAGGACGGCTGGAACCGTATCGAGAATGACTGGCTGCTGATCGATAATGATAATATCCTTGGCAGATGGAAATTCTCACACTGGGTCTACAGTGCAGCTGAACTTAAGAATATGCTTCGGGAGGCTGGATTTTCGAAAGTAGATATCTATGGTGATCTTGAAGGGGCTCCCTACAATATGGAATCGGGCAGATTGATTGCGCTATCAACATCCGGTTAACAATGTAGTATATCTCAGCGTTAAATGTAAATTCCTAATAAAAAGTGATTGCGAAATAATGATTTTTTCTACTCTTTTCAGGACCGCAGCTCTTTTAACGCTGCTGACCCTCCTGACTCTAAACTCATGCGCTGTGAACAGGGTTATCTACACCGAGAATGTGGAGATACACGGTCTGCTTATCAGAGTTGTACTTCTTGAATCCCGCGAAATGAACGAACTCGTTATATCCATGCAGGAACCGGGACATTCAATAAAGGAAAGGGTTTTCTTTGTAAACTGGATTCCGGACTTCCTGGAGATAGACGATTACAACGCTGATTCAAGGCTTGATATCAAGATAATAAGCACCAACGATGAGGTTCACTATTTCTACACCACCGAACTTGGATTTATCGCTAACTGATCTTTATCATCTGTTTCGATCTTCGTGAAGGATAGCGTACTTCGCAGCCATTAGTCTAATTGAAGCATCCGCTTCATGACTGGACAGTATTTCCCTCCAAATACCTGAAGCCTGGTAATAGTGGCCTGTGACAGTATAAATCAGGGCTGCTGCCGCAAGTGCTTCAAAGGGAGGGGATTCGTCCATCAGGCATATCTCAAGCTGCCTCAGCGCTTCATCAGGATCACCGCTGTTCCAGGCGATCTCGGATTGTATTAGAGCGGCATCGTATTTATGGGCAATCGGTTCCAGCAGCTCAAGAACGGCAGAGGGGCCTTCCTGTTTAAGGATTATAAGAGAAATATTGTAGGTCGGAATGGACCATTGCGGATCCCTTTGCATTGCGGATTCCAGTAGCCTCCTGACCGAGGTTGTGTCCCCGGTTTGAAGAACTTCCGTAGCTTCCCTGACCAGGCGTGCGGATTCAAGGCGGTTCTCAAGTGCTTCGGAGAGTTCTTCCGGAAGCGGGAGGATTATTTCTTCTCCCGGCTGCGGCCGCTCCGATGGTGAAAATCCTGACTGTATCGCGAGTGCCTCAGCTCCGCCCTCGAGTTCTATAGCCCAGGCTATGAATGCCCATCCGTCGTTTTCCTGCCAGGTGTATCTGCAGCATTCTTCAGTTGCGTATTCTCTTATTTCAGGCAGAACAACGGTATCCTGTGTTCCACAGGACACCATTAAGAGAATTAAAATGGCTGCCAGTGCTTTACTCATGAATTCCGCTGCCTTTCCGCGATAAGCAGTTCCTCCAGTTCAGTGAGAATATCTTCAAGATCTCCACTGCAATCCACCCTCACAGCTCTGCCCCTTAGCTCCGCAGCACCCCTGAACCCTCTTATGTAATGGAGCAGCTGTCCTCTGAGGATACTATACAGATGATCTACCGGTATATACTCACTCATCATCTCATACTGCTGCCAGATCGTGGATATAACTTCCCGCGGAAGGGGAGAGGCGTCAAGAGGTTCTCCTGCAGCAAGTCCCCTGAATATCCATGGGTTACCAAGCGAACCTCTGCCTATCATCAACCCGGCAGCACCGGTTGCATCAAGCAGGTCGAGTGCATCACGAACG
>CAZUYF010000058.1:0-10642 GCA_964624675.1 uncultured bacterium | reverse complement strand
CAGGAAGCGAATTCTTATGCATTTCAACAGTGTTAGTACCGTACTCCAGCGAATATTCTTCGCTGATGGTGTGGCCCGGCAGCTTACCTGGTTTTCGAATAAGAACAAGCGGAAGATTTCTGTTTGCAGCCATTACAGAACCGAATATGAACCCTCTCGATTCAATCGCCGCTATGGCATCGAATTCGAAGTCTTCACACGCTTTTTCAAGATGATTAACCGTATCGTTCAAAGCTCCGGGATGAGTAAGGAGTGTCGTGATATCCTTGAAAATAACGCCCTCGATCGGGAAATCGGGAATATTCCTGATATGGTCATTCAGTTCCTCAACGGTAAGCATAAATCCCCTTCCGAGTTCTTAATAATAAAGTCAAGCGCTTCCTCCGGTGAATCTACCGGTACTACTCCATCTATTCCGGCCCATTTTCCCACTGCGCAAACGGGTTTTCCGGCCTGGAGAGCGTACGCAATCTCAGAGAGTGTTCCGTACCTGCCTCCCACTGCAACCACAACTTCTCCGGACAGGACGATTATCCGGTTTCGAGAAGTTCCCAACCCGGTTGGTATCACAGTATCTACCCATCGGTTAGCTTCAAGCGGGTCGGTTCCGCGGAGTATCCCTATACTCCTGCCCCCCTTTTCGGATGTTCCCCGGCATACAGCTTCCATTACACCGGTTCCACCCCCGCATATTACGGTAAAACCATGATCGGCAAGCAGCCCGCCGAGTTCTGCAGCCCACGAAATTTCCACCGGATCAGCGGATGCTCCTCCGATTACGGAAATGAGTTTTGTATTTATAAGATCCTTCTATCTGGTGTGATCACTTAATGATATGGTCGGGGCGAGAGGATTTGAACCTCCGACCTCCTAGTCCCGAACCAGGCGCGCTAACCGGGCTGCGCTACGCCCCGACTACTGTTTTCGGTCATGCAAATTTACTATTAATGCCGTTCTTATGCAACATTTGAGCTTCAGTGAGACCCGACAAGAAAGTCAATACCGGCCAGCGCACCGGACATGATTAATGTTACGAGTCCACCCGCTATTGCTACTCCAAGGGCTATTGCTGGAAATGCCAGTCTCTTCGGAATCCCGAACAGAAAAGCGGCTGCGGATCCGGTCCAGGCACCTGTTACAGGCAGAGGTATGGCTACAAACAGGGTCAGGCCCAGGGCTTCGTACTTTTCGATCTTCGTCCCGACACGTTTTCGTGTTTTTTCAAAGAGCCTGTCAAAAAACCTGTCGAATAATTTCCATCTCCTGAGAAATCTGCTGACAGGTTCCAAGAACCAGAGCAGGAACGGTACAGGCAGGAGGTTACCAGCAACTGCGAGAAGGTAGATCTTCCACCAGGGCCATGCCCAATCGGCGTTCATCCATGCCAGAGGGATGCTTCCGCGCAGCTCGGTAAGCGGAAATCCTGAAAGAACCATCATCTGTACTTCACCAGGAATTCCTGCAAGCCAGTCAAGCAGAGTTTCGCCCATACGGTCCTTTCATGTGCCCGGTATTAAAATGGAGTATAGAAATGGTCGGGGCGACTGGATTCGAACCAGCGACCACTTGAACCCCATTCAAGTGCGCTACCGGACTGCGCCACGCCCCGACCGGAGATGAGCAAAATTACGCTTTATTGTCCTGTTTGTCAACCGCCATCGGATCCCTCTCAAGCAAGGCGATTATATCCGTTATTTCCTTACTGATTGAATCAATCATCTCGGCAGATACCGTCGCAGCCTTAAGCTCCAGTTTCATCTGCTGGTCCTGACTGCTCATCTCTTCTATTTTCTGCCTGGCACCGTCAATAGTATAGCGTTCCTCGTAGAGCAGCGTGCTTATCAGCTTGATCAGCTCGATATCCTCCTGCTTGTATACCCTGTTGCCGGACTGATTCTTTGAAGGCTTGAGTATTGGAAATGCAGTTTCCCAGTACCTCAATACATGGGGCTTAAGACCGGTAAGACTGCAGACTTCGCTTATGGAATAATAGAGCTTTTCAGTGCCTGAATCCAATTCAGTTACTCCTTACGCCCGAAAGCTTTCGCTACTTTTCTGAACATCCTCTGGATGGGTGGTTTCTCAGCATCTCTGAGCTCCTCGATCTCCTTCATCAGTCTGAGGGCACCCTCATGTTCAGCATTCCATCCAAGAGCTTCTTGGAGAGCCTTCTCCGCCAGAACAAGCTGTCCCGCCTGAATATAGATATTTCCCAGTTTTACGAAATTCTCCGGGTCATGATACGCGACCGTACAGGCAACTTTCATGTGATTCGCGGCATCATGGTACCTTTTCATTCCCAGAGCTGCGGAAGCGAGCGTCGTTCTAAGCTGAGGGTTATCCGGATGGGTTTTGAGGAAAACCTCGAGTGAACGGCTGGCTTCCCAGAAATTATCTCTGCTGCACTGTCTTTCAGCTTCCTTTATTGTGCGCCTGAGCTTAGCATCCATACGACGCATGTCCGCGCCAGGGCTTTCTTCCTTACTGCACGCGGACTCAGGTTTCTTCTCATCACCATCAGACAGCTTGTCGACACCTATAGATACATCGTAGTCCATCCGGCTATCGGGTTTTGAGAGTACCTGATAAGCCTCATTGATAACCATATACCTTTCGGTGAGCTCAACATCTCCTCCTGTAACATCAGGATGCAGTTTCCTCGCGAGGTCATGATAGGCATCCTCTACCTCTTCCTGTGTCGCCTTGTATTTAACGCCGATTATTTCGTAGTAATCCTGCGTTGAACTCTCTTTGCTATCCGGCATTCAGGATTACCTCATAACGGTGAATCTCCTGCTGTCGCAGTTTCCTGCCGCGTCAGAGATTCTGGCGGTATACACTCCAGCCGGCATTTCCTGAGGAACAGCCCATACCAGGCTGGTGCTTCCTCCACCAATGTTGCCGGTTTCAAACGATTGAACTACTCTGCCGCTGGTGTCAAAGATCGTTACGTCAGCAGTTGAGGACCCGGAAGAAGTAATCGTAAAGGATGCGCTTGATATAACCGGATTCGGGTAGATGGAATTAAGTACAAGAATGGGTTCAATTCCCACTTCACTCTCTCCGCTGATTCCGGTGAAGCCAGGTGCATTCATACAGATGAAAATATTCATAGGTCTGCAATCCGCACAGTTGTCTACGATTACTGAACTATCATTCTGTCCACCCCAGAAGCTGGTTCCAACTTCAGGTGTAAAAGCCATTATAGCCTGTTCCCCGTTTCCTCCGTACATCCAGTCATTCTGGTCTCCGTTTACTGCATACAGACATTCCGGACAAGTACCGGCAAAGTAACCGTTCTGTGCGGTCATTACTGAAGACCATGCTACGAATGTGCTCTGGTCGGGCGTGTAAGTGTTAGCTGCATATCCGTAGGGATAAATAAGCCATTGCCCGGAGGAATGATAATTCATTGCGGCTATAGGCTCGATAGCAGTAATGAAATCTCTCTGGACCTGGGTTTCCGGTTCGGAAAAGGCCGAGGTTCCACGGTAAGTTGGATCGTAGGGGTTGGGACTTGAACCCGAATCATCGTAACCCCAGTTGTATCCCCAGTTCCGGTTCAGATCGATACCGGAGGAGGACACTGGAGTCGTAAAGTTCATGTTCTTTCTGTGCATCCCACCGTTTGGCATGTTGTACGCGTAACCATCAGGATTTCCGATAGGAACAAAATAAACGGTTGTATTGTCAAGTATCCATGCCGCTCGTGTATCGCCTCCGTCGTAGTTGCTTGTAAGCCACATGGCGAAGTCAATAAGAACCGAATTGCCGCCCGGTTCTCTTGCATGGATAAGTGAAGAAAAGTAGATGGGTGGTTTGTAGCCAGGTGTCGGGCTGGTCATTCTTATCATGTATATATCACGGCTCTGATATGACTGCCCTATTGTGACAGGTGTATCGGACAGGTCGCTGTAATCATAGGCAAGTGAACACCAGAAAGCCCAATTCTCTTCCGGACTATAATAATAGCCGGCATTATCAAAATTAGCCGGAAGAAGCTCTCCCCATTCCCTTGGAAGAATCTCGTAATCGTACGAAAGAAGCGCAGCCTGATCTACATTCCGCTCCGACAGTACGATATCAACATATCCGCTTCTCATATCGACATTGGCTACATCGTATCCATCTTCTATCATATCCGTTACAGAACCCGGTGAAACATCGTACAATCTTACAAGTCTATCCGCTGAAACGACAGACGAGAATGCAAGAATTGCAAGAGCTAAAAACAGATACTTCATGATATTCTCCTATGTAAAGATTGACTTCTGCTGCGCAAGGGCTTAGAATTCTCCCCTGCTTACAGAGTATTAACAGAATTCGAGTATTACCTAATTTGTGAAAGGAGTCTCCTCTTGGCAAGGTGCAAGCAATCACTGAAACGTCACAGGACCGATATAGTAAAGGCACAGAGGAACCGCAGCAAAATGCGGGAGCTCAGAAGCGCTATCAGAAGTGTTAAGGAATCAGAAACCCCTGAAGACAGAGAGAAAGCCCTGCGAAAAGCCCAGAGCCTTGTTGACAAAGCATCCAGAAATCATCTTCTTCACAAGAACAAAGCTAATCGTCTCAAGCATTCTTTGATGTAGTTTAACGGGCCCTCCTTCATCAGGAAGGTCCGTTTTCTGCAGTTTATTCTACCCTTCCGGCAGTTGCAATAATCGAATACATTGACACAATTTAATCTATTTGTTAGATTAGTCTAACAGAAATAGAGGTGTCTATATGTCTACTGTCAGAAGCGACATTACAGGCTCACTTGAGGATTACCTCGAGACCATTTACAGGATACTCGGCAGAAGTTCCGTGGCAAGGGTCAGAGACATCGCGGAGGAGATGCAGGTAAGCCCGGCTTCCGTTACTCCCGCGATGAAACGTCTTGCCGAGAAACAACTGATCAAATACTCAAAGAGAAATTACATAGAACTTTCTGAAAAAGGTCTTTACATCGCGCGTCGCACCATGACCCGTCACAATCTGCTCTCCCGCTTCTTAACGGAAGTCCTTGGGATCAGCCGTGAGCAGGCCGAATGCGACGCCTGCGCAATGGAACATTTCCTTTCCGAAAGTTCAATGGAAAGACTGGCAGCATTTTTCGAATTCCTTGCGGCCTGTCCCGAACTTCAGGTTCTTATAGATACAGGATTCGGTAACTGTCCGGAGGGTGAAAAAGGGCTTGAACTTCTACCTCTTACAGATCTTGAACCGGGATCTTCACGAAGAATCGCCAGGATTAACGCCGGGCAGAAGATAAGAGGACAGCTCATTGATTCTGGCTTCATCCAGGGAGTAAAAATTACTCTGATTCGCCCTGGAGGCACCGATCTGCCGTTCATTGTTAATCTTGACGGGTACGATCAGGAACTGCCCTGTGAAATAGCTGAATGTGTTCTTCTTCATCCAGTCCAGGAACAAACAGGAGAAGATGATAATGAGAAATAGAAGGGGAAGGAAACATAGAGGATCGGAAAGAGGGAACGCAGTCAGACCCGGGTATCCCCTGACCATGGCATTATCCGATGAATACGTCAGGGTTGTGACAATAACAACAGACCACGCGGCGGAAAGCAGGCTTGTCAGCATGGGCATCAACCCCGGCGCCCTGCTTCATATTATCTCTGCTTCAGGAAGCGGACCGATCGTTGTGGCAAGAGACGAAACAAGGTTCGGAATTGACAGAAAGACCGCATGGCATGTGAGGGTGGTGCCTGCCTCCTCTGACATTCTTCACGCTTCGTATCCGCTTTCCTGCGATGATAACTGCAAGGGATGTTCCTACAGGGTTGAGATGATGAAGGCCGAATATGGGGAGTGTATTACCCTGAAGACGCTGAAAGAAGGAGAAACCGGCACGGTTGCTTCAATAAGAGGCAGGGGTGTAACGGTCACCAGGCTCAGAAACATGGGAGTCATCGAGGGAGCAGCAGTCAAAATGGTCAGCAGCATGCAGCATCCCGATTCTGTGACCGTAGAGGTAAATGGGAAACAGATGGAGATAGCAGGATGGGACGCTCTGCATGTTATTCTCAAGGTAAACCGATGAATCACGCTATGCCGGTAATAGCCCTGGCTGGAAACCCTAACTCCGGTAAAACTTCCATATTCAATGCACTTACCGGCGCAAAGCAGCATGTGGCAAATTATCCCGGAATCACTGTAGAGATAAAGGAAGGGAAAGCTCATTCTGGTGAGTTTACCGCTGAAGTTATCGACCTCCCGGGAACGTACAGCCTCACCCCCTACTCCCCGGATGAGGTCGCCGCAAGGGATTACCTTCTGGAACAGCATCCGGATGTTGTGATCCATGTCGTGGATGCTTCCAACCTTGAGCGGAACCTATACCTGACTACTCAGCTCATGGAGCTGGGAGTACCTGTGCTGATCGCACTTAACATGATCGATATAGCCGAAGCAAGGGGAATAAAGATCGATTCGGAAGGTCTTTCTCGAATATTGGGAATACCTGTAATACGAACCATAGCCAACAGAGGAACAGGTTCCGATGAACTTCTGCAGAAAGCTATGAGCATGGCAATGGAAGGGGCCAGCTGGGTCCCGTTTGACCTCACCTACGGTCAGGCTTCTGATGATGCTCTGAGAATACTGGAGAAGAACATAAGGGAAACGGAACTCCTCTCGGATATGGTGCCTCCAGGATGGCTTGCCTTGAGACTGCTGGAGCAGGATTCACATACTATCAGCAGGATTGAGAAATTGAATTCGTCTGCAGGTGATGATATACTGGACAAGGCAGCCGATCTGGCGGATAAAGTATTCAGGGAGATGAACGATGAAACCGAGGGTGTAATAGCCGATCACAGGTACGGCTTCGTCGCCGGTGTCGTCAAGCGGATAAAAAGCCATTCATCGCTGAACAGAGTATACCTCTCGGACAGAATTGACAGATTTCTGACGAACCCCTTTCTTGGCCCTGTTGTCATGGCTGCTGTACTGTTCGGTCTTTTCCAGTTCACATTCTTCATAAGCAGCGCACCTATCGCACTGATGGAAGGGTTCTTCAGCTGGCTCCACAGTATCGCATGGAACTTACTTCCCGAAGGATTGATCAGATCAATGGTAGTCAGCGGAGCCATCGACGGTGTCGGAGGTGTAGTAGGTTTTGTACCCCTTATCATGTTCATGTTCTTCTTCATATCCATTCTTGAGGATACCGGTTATATGGCCAGAATTGCGTTCCTGATGGATAGAATATTCCGGAAATTCGGTCTTCACGGAAATTCCATCGTCCCCTTCATCGTATCGGGAGGGATCAGTGGCGGATGCGCGGTGCCAGGCATAATGGCCGCCAGGACACTCAGGGATCCAAAGGAAAGGATCGCAACGATACTCTCTGTCCCCTTCATGAACTGCGGCGCAAAACTTCCGATATACGCCCTCCTGATAGCAGCCTTCTTCTCAGCTCATGAAGGCCTTATGCTGTTTCTGCTTATTCTCATTTCGTGGACATTCGCGCTGCTCTCCGCCAGGATGCTGCGTTCCACGATATTGAAGGGTGAATCAACGTCATTCGTACTTGAGCTTCCCCCCTACAGGCTTCCTTCTTTTAAAAGCCTCCTCATACACATGTGGGAAAGAACCTGGCTATATCTGAGGAAAGCTGGAACCGTTATCCTGTTCGCCTCCGTTGTGATGTGGGCCCTGATGACATTTCCTGCTCTGCCGGCAGACCAGGCGTCATTACTCACCGGCAACGAACTTGCGCAGGCAAGACTGTCATATTCCGTAGCTGGAAGGGCCGGCAGGGCATTCGAGGGTATCACAAAACCCCTTATGGGATTTGACTGGAAAACAGATGTAGCGCTTATCGGTGGCTTCGCAGCCAAGGAGATTGTGGTTTCCACTCTTGGTACGGTCTATTCAATGGGAGAAATTGATGTCGATGATTCATCATCTCTGTCGGAAAGGCTGGCCGACGAGGAGGGATGGAATCCTGTGGTGGCATTTGCTCTTATCATGTTCACAATGCTGTACATTCCATGTATAGCTACAATTGCAGTTATAAAGCGTGAGACACATTCATGGAAATGGGCGGGATTTGCAATTGTCTACACAACGGGCGCTGCTGCGATAGTTGCAGCATTTGTATACCAGATAGGGATGCTTCTCAATAGCTGAAACCTGAGGTTCTATCAGATTACGAATCCAGGTTCAAGCATTGTATTCTTGGGTATGACGATGATACCGTCGCGAATGCAGAATAATTCTGAAGAGTATTCCTGAATACCCTCTTTGTTCTCGAGCCTGCACCCATCACCTATTCTGGCGTTCTTATCGATGATCGCGTTCTTTATTATGCAATTCTCCCCTATTCCAAGGGGCAGCATCTCACTCTGAATATTCCGAGGATCAAGGTAGTGACCCTCCCAGTAATCCGACCCTATGAACACACATTTTTCCATCACAGTTCCGTTGCTGACCTTACCGCGCAATCCCACAATACAATCGCTGAACGATACACCGCTTACATCGGAAGCGTCGCATATTATCGTATTCTTCATGCTGCAGTTATTAATCCTTGCCCCGGGAAGAGCCCTTGCCCTGGTATAAAGTGGAGAGAAGCTTGTATACATATCAAAATCCGGGTCGGGGCGCGCCATATCAAGATTGGCCTTGAAGAAACTGGAAATGGTTCCGATGTCGGACCAGTAACCGTCAAACATATACGAAGCCAATCTGTATGACCCTATGGAATGCGGTATGATCTCCTTCCCGAAATCAATAACATCAGGTTCCTTCTCAAGCACTTCCCTGAGGATATCCGGAGAGAACATGTAGATGCCCATGCTTCCCAGAAATGGTTTTGTGGTGGTGGTTCCATCCTGAGTGCTCATAAGCTCTTTGAGCTCATCTTCAGGCGGCTTTTCCCTGAATCTGGTGATAAGACCGTCACCGCCCACTTTCATGATGCCCAGGGAGGGAGCGTCGGCAGCAGTGACAGGTTTAGTTGCGATGGTGATATCAGCATTACTGTTTACATGGCACCTGGCAAATTCTCTGAAATCCATTCTGTAAAGCTGATCACCTGAGAGTATAAGGACCAGGTCCGGATGCTGGCTGTTGATGTATTTCATGCTCTGCCTGACCGCATCGGCGGTTCCCTGGAACCACTCCTTGTTTTCGTCTGTCTGTTCGGCTGCGAGAATGGAGACAAAACCGTTTGTGAACCTGTCAAACCTATACGTGCGAGCAACATGCGTGTTCAGACTCTCACTATTGTACTGGGTAAGAACAAGCATATGTCTGATCTGATCGTTGATGCAGTTCGAGATCGGTATGTCGATAAGCCTGTACTTGCCGCCGATAGGAACAGCAGGTTTGCTCCTGTCCCGGGTGAGGGGAAAGAGCCTAGTTCCCCTTCCTCCACCAAGAATCACTGCAACTATCCTTTTCATTTATCCCCCAAAGTTGATCCATAGGCAATAGAATCATGCCATCGCATGGAGTCAAGGAGGTGGAAATGACGAAATTCGTATATTAATATATTCACTTAATACTTGACATTTCTTAATGTTTTTGTATATTTTTTTTAAGTTATTGGAGGTTACACATGGATATTGGAAATGCTAAATGCCCTGACTGCGGAAAACCGATGACACCGGTTACATGTGAATGCCAGTACTGCGACATCAGGATGGAGGGAAAATTTACGGTTTCAATTCTCTCCCAGCTGTCCACCTCAGACCAGGCGCTCGTAATAGCATTTGTGCGCAGTTACGGATCTATAAAGAAGATTCAGAAACTCCTTGACGTGAGCTATCCCACTGCAAGGGCTCGTATCGCAGATCTGATACAGAGGTTGGATTCAACCATGGAGGTGACAGAGAACATGGAAAGCCAGATCCTAGAGCAACTCGAACGGGGAGACATCTCCTTCTCCAAAGCGATGGAGGAACTCTGATGCCTGCCTGCATACTCCTGCTCAGAATAAAGAAATTCTTTATCCCGCTGCCCTGGTTTCTCGTCTGGTGTCTTGGGGCACCCTTTGTTCTGTTAGGATGGTTCGTGGGGCATATCGGCCTGATCTTCGACCCTGACAGTTATCTAATGCGCGCTGCCAGCGAATCGTGGAGGGTTCTCATTCTGCTTATGAACCTTCATGGAACCGAAGTGAAGGTCGATACTGGTACTGAAAACATCTTGATAAGGTTCATATAACCCTTAAGAAAGGGGAATACAATGAAAAACGATTCACGCAAAAAAATCCTGGAAATGCTCTCCAACGGTAAGATCTCCGTTGAGGAAGCCACGGCGCTTCTGTCAAAACTTCAGGACCCTGAGATTACCGATGATGAGATCATCGAATCGGAATCCGGAGAAGTCAGGAAAAGGGCTCCGAAGTACCTGAGAGTAGTGGTGGATTCCGCAAACGGTGACAAGGTTAACGTAAGGGTACCGATGAGCCTTTTGAAGACAGGCATCAAGCTGTCAGCCCTTCTTCCCGGTAACGCTGCTGAACAGATGAGCAGCCATGGATTCGATCTCTCTCAACTCTCCATGCTTGACGGAGATGAGCTCATCGAAGCACTCAGCGATCTTCAGGTAGATGTGGACAGCGCCGACGGGGATAAGGTCAGGGTTTTCACCGAGTAGATAACACGCATCCATTGTCATATTTTCG
>CAZUYF010000057.1:0-10868 GCA_964624675.1 uncultured bacterium | reverse complement strand
TCGAGCTTTAAAATCATCAAGAGTACCGGGGGAAAGAAGGAGGTTTTCGTACTTCCGGATCTGGCCACCTGCCCCGAATGTTCGCTTGAGATACTTGACCCGGAGAACAGAAGGTATCGATATCCGTTTACGAACTGCACCAATTGCGGTCCTAGATATTCAATAATCAATACAATTCCCTACGACAGGCCTGGAACGACAATGTCCAGATTCAGAATGTGCACCAAATGCAGAAATGAGTACGATGATCCGTACGACAGAAGATTCCATGCCCAGCCCAATGCCTGCCCCGAATGCGGTCCTCATCTGGAACTCTGGGATTCTGGAGGCGTAACCCTGGCAAAGAGGGACGATGCTCTGAGAAGGGCCTCGGATGAGATACTAAAAGGAAAAATACTTGCGGTTAAAGGGCTCGGCGGTTTCCATCTGATTGCTCTTGCCAGCTCTGATGAAGCTGTGCGAACACTCCGTTCCCGCAAGGGAAGGGAGATGAAGCCGTTTGCACTTATGTTCCCATCGATTTCTCAGATCTCCGAATTATGTATGGTATCATCCGAGGAAAGAAAATCTCTTCAGTCGCCCCGGTCACCCATCGTTCTTCTTAAGAAGCGCGACGAGCATAATTCACCCATGCACATCTCGGAACTGGTTTCCCCCTCCAACCCTGAATACGGAGTTATGCTGCCGTATACACCGCTTCATATTCTTCTTATGAATGAGATCGGAGAGCCTGTGATTGCCACAAGCGGTAATCTCAGCGATGAACCCATCTGCACCGATGAAATAGAGGCTCTCGAAAGGCTTAGAGGCATAGCGGATTATCTTCTTGTTCATAATCGTCCTATTACCCGTCATGTTGATGATTCCATTCTCAGGATTTTCAATGGAAGGGAAATGATTCTGCGGAGGGCAAGGGGCTATGCACCGCTGCCTATGAGCATGGACGAGGAGGCTGAATCTGTTTTTGCGACGGGAGCGCACCTGAAGAATACTCTGGCTCTCTCGATAGGGAAGAACGTCTTTACAAGCCAGCATATCGGAGATCTTGAAACTGTGCAGGCCCTGGAGGCTTTCGATGAGGTCTGGAACAGCATAGAAGCCCTTTACAATGCACATCCCGATATTATCGCCTACGATATGCATCCGGACTATCTCTCATCCGTGAAGGCGAGAGAATCTCACATAAGAGGCATTCCGGTTCAGCATCACATTGCCCATGTTTATTCCTGTATGCTGGACAGCGGAGTCAGACCACCTCTGCTCGGTGTTGCCTGGGATGGAACCGGTTACGGCACAGATGGTACGGTCTGGGGAGGCGAATTCTTCCGTATCGAAGGTGGATCCGTGAGCCGAATTGCTCATCTGAGACAATTCCGTCTTCCAGGCGGGGATAAGGCTGTCAAGGAACCAAGAAAGTCGGCTTTCGGTATTCTCTCGGAGCTGTATGATGATCCTCTTGAGTACCTTCCTCCAGGTACGTTTTCCCAGGATGAGTCGGATATCTTGAAAAAGATGATATCCTCGCAGCTTAACTCCCCTCTCACATCAAGTGCCGGAAGACTGTTCGACGCGGTTGCGTCGATCCTTAATCTTCATCAGACCATAGAATTCGAGGGACAGGCGGCAATGGCTCTTGAGCACCTGATCGGGGATAAGAAAACTGAAGAATCCTATCCATTTGAGATTCAGAGGCATGAAGGGAAACCCATGGTCATCGACTGGGCGCCCTTAATCGAAGGTATTATCATCGATGCTTCAGAAGGATTGGATACAGGTACCATCTCTGCGAAGTTCCACAATACGCTTGCCGAAGGTATTGCAGCAGTTGCAGAAACAGCTGGAGAGAAAAAGGTTGTCCTCAGCGGCGGCTGTTTTCAGAATGTCTATCTTCTCCAGAAGGTTCGCGATAGACTCAAGAATATGGGTTACGAACCGTTCATCCACAGTAATCTTCCTCCGAACGATGGAGGGATTGCTCCGGGACAGGTTATGGCAGCACTTATGATGAATTCAGAAAAATGACAGGAGTATACTGATGTGTCTTGGAGTTCCCGGAAGGATCGAGGAAATATCTGAAAATGATGATCCTCTCTTCATCACAGGCAAGGTCAATTTCGGTGGTGTACTGAGGGAAGTCATCCTTGCAGGCATCAATGATGCACAGGTCGGTGACTGGGTTATTGTACATGCCGGTTTTGCCCTGAATAAATTGAATGAGGAAGAGGCTTCGGAAGTATTCGAATATCTGAGACAGATATCCGAATTCGGTCAGAACGAGCTTGAGGATACGGAAGATATCTCAGACCGGACAGAAGAGGCGGGAAAAGATTGAAGTACGTTTCTGAATATCGGGACAAAGAATCGGCGCTTGCGTATACCGGGCTGATCGGAAAGCTGGTCACAGAGGAATGGAGCATAATGGAGGTCTGCGGCGGGCAGACTCATTCAATTGTCAAATACGGTATTGATCAGCTGCTTCCCGATTCCGTAACCCTTATTCACGGACCGGGGTGTCCTGTATGTGTAACTCCCATTGAGCTCATTGATCAGGCTGTCGAGATCGCCGGGCTTGAAAATGTCATTTTCTGTTCATTCGGGGATATGCTGCGTGTCCCCGGCAGCCGCAGTGACCTTCTGGGGGTGAAGGCATCAGGCTCCGATGTGAGAATGGTCTATTCCCCGATAGACGCGATCCAAATTGCTGCTGCTAATCCGGACAAAGAGATTGTCTTCTTTGCAGTAGGTTTCGAAACCACTGCCCCTGTAACTGCAGCCGCGGTGCTTCAGGCAGAACATCTTGGTCTGGATAATTTTGCAATGCTTGTTTCTCATGTTCTGGTTCCGCCTGCGATGGAGGCAGTATTGTCCGGTGAGAACTGTGCTGTCCAGGGATTTCTTGCTGCGGGTCATGTATGTACCGTGATGGGGTATACCGAATACGAACCGATTGCGGAGAAGTATGGTGTACCGATAGTTGTGACCGGTTTTGAACCACTTGATATCCTCGAGGGTATCCACATGTGCCTGACGCAGCTTGAAGAGGGCAGAGCGGATGTAGAGAACCAGTACCTGCGGGCCGTCTCCAGGGGTGGAAACATGGCAGCTGTTGAAATAATGCGAAATGTATTCGAGATAACAGACCGGAAGTGGCGTGGAATCGGCAGAATCCCCGCCAGTGGATTTATGCTGCGGGAACGGTTCGCCAGGTTCGATGCGGGAAAGAAATTCGATGTCAGCAGCATTGAAGTTGAAGAACCTGCGATCTGCATTTCCGGTGAGGTTCTAAGGGGGAATAAGAAGCCTCCCGAATGTGCTGCTTTTGGTAATGATTGTACTCCCGAACACCCTCTTGGAGCGCCGATGGTCTCATCCGAAGGTGCCTGCGCAGCTTATTACCGTTACAGACTGGTCAGGGGATAATAATGAGTAACAGCGGGATAACTGAAATGACATGTCCGATTCCTCTTTCCGATTACCCCGAAATTACTATGGCTCATGGTGGCGGCGGAAGGCTGATGAACGATCTCATCGGGAGGGTCATGTTGAAAGCTTTCTCCAATCCCATACTGGATTTGAGACATGACGGTGCTGTTATTACTCCAGGGGAGGGGAAGCTGGCCTTCGCAACGGATTCGCATGTCATTACTCCGCTGTTCTTTCCCGGTGGTGACATCGGTACACTTTCCGTATACGGAACCGTAAATGATCTTGCCATGTGCGGAGCGGATGCAAGGTGGCTCAGTGCCGGTTTCATCATTGAAGAAGGCTTCTCCATGGAGACCCTCTGGAGGATCGTAGTTTCGATGGCCGAAGCATCCAGAAAAACAGGTGTATTGATAGTTACCGGAGATACAAAGGTGGTGGACAGAGGTAAAGGAGACGGTATTTACATCAATACCGCTGGAATAGGTATCATTCCGGAGGGAATCGATATCTCTCCTTCAAGAATACGTGAAGGTGATGCTGTAGTCCTGAGCGGTGACATTGGCAGACACGGTATAGCTATAATGGCTGTTCGTGAAGGTATTAAGCTGGAGGGAGCGATCCGCAGCGATCTAGCCCCCCTCGATTCCATGGCCCGAGATCTGATTCAGGAAGGACTGGATATACACTGCATGAGGGATCTGACGCGGGGAGGACTTGCCAGCGGATTGAATGAGATAGCTTCTATGACCGATTGTTCCATCAGGATAGTGGAGAACTCAATACCTGTTCATGATGAGGTTCTCGGCGCATGTGAGATCCTTGGTTTCGATCCTCTTTACGTTGCCAATGAGGGCAGGTTCGTTGTCATCCTTCCACGGGAAAACGGGAATAAGGCTGTGGAGATTCTCAGGCGGCACGAAAACGGGCATCAGGCTGAGATAATCGGTTCTGTGGAGAAATCTTCCTACGCTGACCTGTTGATGACCAGCAGTATAGGTTCGGAGAGGATTGTAGATATGATGAGCGGCGAACAGCTGCCGCGGATCTGCTGATGAATGAGCTGACTGCTGTTGTTTTTATTTCGGAAAGTATACTCTTGGCTGGATTTCGTCCTCTGGCATCCTTGGGATCGGTCTTATCAGAGGTCCCTCGTCAGTGGGACAGATGTTAATGTCAAAACCGAAGATACTGCCTTTTCCAGGTTCACTGATAACGTAAACCCTTCCACCGTGCATGTCGATTATCCGTTTGGCTATTGAGAGCCCAAGACCAATTCCGCTGACTTTCTGACCTGCAACATCGTTGTTCTTGATCCTTACGAATTCCCTGAAGAGCTTCTTCTGATCATCCTCTGAAACACCGATACCGTTATCCTCTACTTCCAGAGATATTACGGATCTTCCCATGGTTCTGCTGCGGACAACGATACTGCCGTTCTCCGGAGTGTATTTAATAGCGTTTGTGACTAGATTTGTAATCACTTCACGGATGAGCCGTTCAACGCCTCCTATAGGAGGAAGATCGGCTTCAAGATCAGATGTCAGCTTGTGTTTCTTGTGATGCGCCAGATCCTGATTTGCCCTGACAACGTCACTGATAAGCTCGTTAAGGTCGAGCTCCGTTGCCTGTTTCTTTATCTGGGATGGATCCTCCAGTTGAGCGAAAAGCTGGAAATCACGCAGAAATGATGCTGCTTCGTCCAGTCTTGCATGCATTCTATCAATAAGATGCTCCTGCTTGACTGTAAGCGAATCTCCCAGGAGTGTCTGAAGGCTGTGAAGCAGCATAGTTGTTGCCGAAACCGGAGACTTCATGTCATGTATGGCGATGTGAAGGAATGCCTTCCTGAGTTTTGCGAATTCTCTGAGTGAGGAATTGGTTTTTCTGAGCCTTTCGCTCCGCTCCCGCAGGGCCTTGTGGGTCTTCTTCAACTCAATACTGAGCTCTCCGATAACCAGAGCTACAATAAAGAAAGATAAAATACGAAGCACGTCCGACCAGAGGGGACACCCGCAACTGGCAAAAATGCTGAAAGCGAGCACATTCACTCCAAGTATAAGAGCAACAAACAGGGCTTTCCTGCCCCACCAGAAACCGGCGAAAATTATTGGTATGTAAGCAAAATGAGTGTATCCGATTCCCTCAGCACGATCCAGATGAAAGTAAGCGGTGACTGCTATAAAGCCGACCATAAGGACAGATATGATAACGAATCTGTTAGCGGCACTTGGAACGCTATCCTGCAGAATTCCAGGATGCGGTAATCTGCTCTTATCTTCGGTCATATGCCGTCACTTTCCGAGTATACACTTCAGGTTTGAGTGGGATAAGATAGTCTGAAACAGGTATACGTGTCCAGTTAGTTAATTATCCATAGAGCGACGGAGTCTTCGCCGCAAATAACGTTTCTGTCACTTCCGAAACCTGCAAGGAATTCCAGTGAGTTACCGGCTTCCGATATCAGATCAGAGTACTGCTCCGGGAAAACCAGCAGGTAATCCGATCTGCCCTTTATCCAGAGCCAGCCTTCTCTGCCGGATCCCGGCAGTCTTTGGGCGGTAACAAGACCATCAAGATCCAGGATCTCCATGTCAGTTATCCATTTTACAGCTCCGATATCGGCTGCCGCAACAGTTTGCTCAGGTGAGGCGACAGAGGATATATACTGTGCCGGTCTTACATCTATAGAGTAAATATCGCACGAAGCGTCTGCTCTTCTTCCGGCGAAGATGATCAGACCCGGCAGCATGGAAACAGCAAGGATGAATACATTCAATTTCCTTCTCTGGAGCCCTCCTAACCAGTGTCCGGTTGCGAGTACCAGTGCTGTAAGGGCTGGTACGTAATACCGCATCTGAAAGAAACTGTTGGGCTGAAGGTAGAGGGATAGAGCGAAAAGCAGGAGTGGGATAAGCGCCAGCGAAACTTCAGACCGACTTTTCCCCTTGTTCCTCAGCAATCGTTTAATCGAGATAGCTGCTGCGAACAGAAGAAGGGGGGATGTTATCAGTAAACCCTTTAAAAGGCCGGGAAGACCTGCATTAGCTGAAGTGAGCCATGACACCGGCTGCTTGGCGTAGAATGTGGAAGGCAGCGGGAGACCCATAGAATGGATGTTCCAGTACAGCCAGAGAAGACCGGCGATCACTGATGGTGCAGCAAGACGAAGTATGTTGGTGGGAGTTCTATCTTTCAGAGAAATGACAAGGGGTATGGCAAGTACTGCAAGCTCGGGTCTGACAAGGAATCCTCCCATAAGGATTAAGGATGAAACTTTTACTCCGGTTCCGTCCCGTACGCATCTCCATACCGCGACTACAGCCAGGCATGAGAGGGCTGTTTCCATCCCGCTGGAAGCATGGAAGAAGAATGGACCGGTCATCAGGAGGAGTATCCCGGCAAATGGAGGAAGCATGAAAAGAGCTGCACCTGCCGCCAGCAGAGATAATATCATCAGTACAGCTGGAGCCAGAGCGGTTCCAAAAAGAGAAGCAAGAGCTGAGGGAAGCAGCCAAAGAGGACTTGTGAATCCAGAAGAGGGTTCTGCATCGTTGAAAGTAAGTGGTGCAGCACTGAAGAGACTTCTTCCGTAGACCAGGTGAATGTAGGTATCATCCATCGGAGGGACACTTACGTCGATCCCGAGTATTATCAGTAGAATTACCCCTGCGAGGAGAATCAGCGGAACAGAGTAGTGAGTAGTTTTATTTCTTCTCCTGGGCTTCTTCATACCGATTTTATCACCTCTGTCAGCCTTCCCGTCAAGAGCGACAGAAAAACTTTTGCAGTGGACACGGACTCCGTGTCATATTAAAATTACGGTGTGTTTTCGACTTAACCCGGGAGACTGCTTACTTGAGAATAATCGGGGTTGGAATAGATATTGTTGACATCGGTATTTTCAAAAACCGTCTGGATGATGGCATGGTAAGTGAATTGTTCCTTCCCGGGGAAATTGAATACTGTTCAACCAGGGCTCGCCCATGGGAAAGCTATGCGGCAAGATTCGCTGCGAAGGAAGCATCTTTCAAAGCGCTGGGTGCCGGATTGTCCCATGGATTGCGCTGGAAAAATGTTGAAGTGATAAAAGATGAATCCGGTGCAGTATCCGTTCAGCTCAGCGGGAAAGCACTGGAACAAGCAAGAAATATACAGGTAAAGCAGATACGTCTTTCCATCAGTCATTCAGGAGAGAACGCCATTGCAGTTGTCACAATGGAAGGTTGATGGAATATAGCCGGAATGGAGGAATCCACTTGAGTAATATCGGATCCTATGAGGAGAGAATACAGAATTTCAACTGGGAGATTGCAAAGGATGTTCTGGACTGGAAGGAAGGAGAACTTCTTAACATTGGAGCCATCTGTTCGGACAGAATCTGCACCAGAGGTGATGGGAAGAAAACAGCCCTCATATGGGAAGGTTTCGGTGATAAGAGCGCCAATTATACTTTCGACGATCTCAGGGTCTATTCGAACGGTTTTGCTGAATTCCTCAGTGAGCTGGGAATCGAACCCGGAGATAGAGTATGTCTCTTCATGGACAAGATCCCGAGCCTCTATTTTTCTTTTCTTGGTGTCCTCAAGCTTGGTGCGATTGCACAGCCGCTTTTCTCGGCATTTGGTGACGAGTCGCTTGAAGTCAGGCTCGCCAGTGCTGGAACCAGGGCAATCATCACAACTCGCAGGCATGTCAGGAAAGTTCGTAAAATTAAGGACAGACTGCCTGATCTGGAGAAGATCATTGTTGTAGAGGGAAATCCTGATAAACTCAAGGATGGGGAGATATTCTTCGATGTGGAGAACAGCCCCAGAATTGAAAAATTCGATGTCTATAATTCATCACCTGAAACTCCCTCTGTTCTTCATTACACTTCCGGTACAACAGGTCAGCCGAAGGGTGCCCTTCATGTTCATAATTCCGTATGGGGCCAGGCACTGACAACCAGTTGGGTGCTTGATCTGCAGGATGATGATGTTTACTGGTGTACAGCGGATCCCGGGTGGGTTACCGGAACAAGCTACGGTATCATCGGACCCTGGGCACTGGGCGTTACGCAATGTGTTCTGGATTCCGGATTTACATCTTCGAGATGGTACAAATTCATTCAGGATAACAGGATAACTGTATGGTATTCAGCCCCTACCGCCATCAGGGCGCTTATGAAAGATGGTGATGAACTGGTCGGTGATTTCGATCTCTCTTCTCTCCGGCACCTCGCTTCAGTTGGTGAACCACTGAACGCTGAGGCGGTCATATGGAGCGGGGAAGTATTCGGCGGGATTAAATTCCATGACACGTTCTGGCAGACGGAAACAGGTTCCGTGATGATTACCAACTATCCCGGAATGGAAATACGCCCTGGATCCATGGGAATGCCTTTTCCAGGCATCAATGCCGCAGTTCTTGACCTGCATACGCACGAACCATTAAATGAGGCCGGCAAGGTTGGACTGATAGCTTTCCGTCCCGGCTGGCCATCAATGTTCAGGCAGTACTGGAAGAAGCCGGACATCTACCGAAGTAAATTTGTAGGAGCTTCTGAGAATGCAATGCCGGATGAACTCAGGACCAATCCAGATCTCTGGTACGTCTCGGGAGACAGGGCAAGCATAGATAAGGACGGATACTACTGGTTCGTGGGCAGGGATGATGATGTTATAAATACAGGAGGGCATCTCGTAGGTCCCTTCGAGATAGAATCAGCCCTTGTTGAGCATGAAGCTATCGCCGAGGCTGCTGCGGTCGGTAAACCTGATGAAATCAACATGGAAGTCGTCAAGGCATTTGTCACATTGAAACCAGGTTATGAACCCTCGGATGATCTTGAACTGGACATCATGAATTTCATCAGAAAAAGGCTGTCTCCTCTGGCGATGCCCCAGGAGATCGAATATCGTGATAAACTGCCCAAAACACGTTCAGGCAAGATAGTAAGAAGATATCTCAGAGCAATTGAATGGGGAGAAGAGGTTGGCGATATCTCATCCCTTTCCGATGAATAGGTAACAGAAAGGAACTCAAATGGATAAAATGAAGGAAACAGTACTCGAGTATATAGTCGATGAGTACCTTGATGAAGACGATGAGGATGAAGTATCCTATGATTCTCCCCTGATCTCTTCAGGTATTGTTGACAGTTTCTCAATGGTCTCCCTTAAAAGATTCATTGAGAATAAGTACAGCATCAAGCTTCCAGATGAAGAAGCTACACCTGAAGCTTTCGATACAGTGAACTCAATCTGCAGACTGGTTATCAAACATCTGGGATAAACGGAGGTAGGATCGTATGGCGTTTTCAGACAGTACTAGAAGCCTGTTTGCAGATGAAATAGAGCAAATAAAGGAAGATGGCCTCTTCAAGGAAAAAAGATTCATCTGCTCCGAACAGGATGCGGAAATCGAAGTGGAGTATCCCGAAGGTGCACCCCACAAAAAAGTTCTCAATTTCTGCGCGAATAATTACCTGGGGCTCTCAAGTCATCCGGACGTGATCAAGGCTGCCCACGAAGGTCTCGATACCCGGGGCTACGGAATGAGTTCAGTCAGATTCATATGCGGTACACAGGATATACACAGGGAACTCCAGGATAAGGTGTCCGTCTTTCTGGGTATGGAAGATACACTTCTGTTCCCATCCTGCATGGATGCCAATTCCGGAGTATTTGAGGCGATACTTGGCCAGGAGGATGTGATAATAGCCGACAGGCTCATCCATGCATCCCTCGTAGACGGCATACGCCTGTGTTCTGCAGAGTACGATACCTTCAAGCATATGAACATGAAACATCTGGAGAAGAAACTCGAGCTTCACCAGGACAAGAGAACAAGGCTTGTAGTTACTGATGGTGTGTTCTCTATGGACGGCGACCTTGCACCCCTGGACTCCATGGTGGAACTTTGTAACCGATACGATGCCATGCTGCTTGTAGATGACTCCCATGCATCAGGTTTCATCGGAAAAACCGGCAGGGGAACCCATGAGCATTTCGGCGTTATCAAAGGTATCGATCTTATTACAACTACTTTCGGAAAGGGACTGGGTGGGGCTTCCGGCGGATGTGTATCCGGCAGGAGCGAACTTATAGAACTCTGCCGCCAGAAAGCCAGACCCTACCTGTTCAGCAATTCCCTTGCACCTCCCATTGTCAATGGATCTATCAAAGTTATCGATCTCATCTCAAGCTCAACTGAGCGGCGTGACAAGCTGGAATGGAACACAAAATACTTCCGAGAGAAGATGGAGGATGCAGGGCTGGATATGCGTCCAGGTGAAACACCAATTGTTCCCGTAATGCTTTACAATGCCAAGCTTGCAAACGATATGGCCAGAGATATGTACGCTGAGGGAATCTACGTAATAGGATTCTGTTTCCCGGTTGTTCCCGCTGGAAAAGCCAGAATACGTGTGCAGCTTTCAGCCGCCCACGAGAAGGAACACC
>CAZUYF010000056.1:5762-10870 GCA_964624675.1 uncultured bacterium | reverse complement strand
GCTCCGATAGTGGACAGGTTCAGGGTCTATTCTCATACCGGTGAAATACTCTGGTTGCAGCCACTCTGCGGTGAATTCGTTCCGTATAGTGAACTACTCGTCTTTTCAGAAGAGTGAGTAGAAAGGAGAACCACGAGTATGTGCGTTCGTACTCGTATTAATTAATCATTACTATGGACTGAACAAGGTTCTCTCCTGATAATCTCAAGCTGCAGTAGTAGATACCAGTAGCGACAGAATGCCCCCTCTCATCCAGTCCATCCCAGATCAGATGCTGTTCACCTCCGTCTGATTCAAGTTCTAATCTGCGAATCATTCTTCCAGCCGTATCGTAGATCTCGATACTGCCCTGTTCTTCAGACGGAATTGTACATAAGATCGCAAGAGAGCCTAAGCATGGTGATGGCCATGTGCGAAGGGACGAAGTGTTTATGGCATCACCGGATCGTTCTCCAATGCCTGTTAATCCATCGTACAGATATGGAGCCAGATTGAACCCTGTAGCGGTCACGTAAACATCAGAAGAGGATGAAAACTCCGGAATATCGAAGACCACCAGGCCTGATGCGTCAGAGTAATCCGATTCCATCCATGGTCCAGTTAAGGAATCATCTATTAATATCGAGAGAAGAATCTCATTTGCAGGCATTCCGCCGGCAGTTACCGTAAATGTATGTACTCCAGGGACAACAGGCATGGGATGCTCACAGTTAATAATAGTCAGTGGGGAAGTGTCATAGTAGATATCCATTTCAGGACAGCCGAATACCATATGCATATGGTTGTTATTAATACCAGAAGAGCCGTAGTACTCGTATACTTCATTCTTAGACCAGTCCGTTACTGCCCCCATGTGATGTATGTTCTCCTGGAAGTAACCCTTGAATATCCATTTGACAAGTGAATCCGCAGCTCCGTAAGGACTGTTCGTTGTGGGACCCATGATACCGATTGCACCTCTGGGATCATTGATTTCACCCTCACCCATGAAAGCCTCGCAGAGACAGTAATTCCCGTCGAACATCCCTACCTGGCAGGCGACAAGTGCTATCCAGGGGAGTCTTCTTCCGTTGGTGAGGCTGGCAACATCTGAATTACCGAATCCGGGAGGGTACATATGAGTTATATCACCATGGCCGCAGAGACCTATCATGGAATATCCGCTGTTTATTGAATCGCTGAGAGTAGCAATTGTTGGCGTTATTCCGCCGTTTTCGCAGAACCAGGTTACATCCATACCCGCTGCCATCATGTACTCAACGTATTCCCATGAGTTTTCAGTGAACTCCGTATGGCCTATACTCATTCCCTTGTTGAACCAGCTCTGGAGCGGTTCGTACGGATACATTTCATGCTCGGTTATCTTCCATGCTTCGTATGCAAGATCATCAGTGTCATTTCCCGAAAGGCGCCCAACATGAATGGAGGGGACACATCCATCACCGATAACTCCATAAATGTTATCAGCTGAGTGTCCGCTGTATTGAGGTGACGGGACTACATATTCGTCACCAACCAGCAGAATGTACTCCGGTGGGTTTGGCCAGGTATTGAAAGCGTTTTCAATCCAGGTATCGATTTCTCCGGGAGTCGATCCTATTTCCGGAACAGTTGCTGTCTCTACCTGCAGACCCTTCCTCATCTTCCAAGCAATAAGGTCCTGCATGAGATCTATTCCCTCCAAAGAGGAAATTACAACATAACTGCCGTCTACAATACGCTCTGATCCACTGAACCCAAGAACTTCTTCGTAGAACGGTATGAAGCTTCTTGTATATCCGGTTTCAAAGCGGGTCAGTTCATTGCAGCCAGGATTATCAGTTGTTGAAATCCTGGCTGTAACTCTAACTGTAAGAGTTGCTTCTCCCGTGGAGGGATTCCAGCTTACCGGCAGAAAACTCACCCATGCAATCCTGATATCCCTCAGGATATTTACCGATTCCAGTCTTACAGGGTTTTCAGGCCAGGGATCAGAGCTGCTGTAGAATTCACTGTTGATTCTGAAAGGCAGGCTAGGCATACTCCTTATCTGAAGGGGTTGGAAAGGAGGAATCCTGAAGTATCCGAGAGAGATTGTTTCGTAATCGAGGATTTCAAGTTCAACATCTCCATATTCTGAAACCTTTACCATCCGTCGAATGGCAGGAAGATCCGGATAACCCGTGTCAGCAACCAGCCCTGATCCTGGAACCCTGAAAACCATTCCAGCTCCGTACATAGAGCTGAATACCTGTTCTTTCTGCAGGTAGTCGAGATTGAATTCAATTGTTATGGAGTTCCCGGTGGTACCGGTGACTATCGCAATCTCATCCTCGGATGAGTTTCTATAGCATTCATCAGCGGCTGCAGTACTTAAGGCTGCAGTTAGAAATAGGAATATGACTTTAATCCCAAACATCATAATCTATCCTTACAGTAAGAGAAATTGCATATTCTAAATCAATATGATGAAAGTCTATAGATAACCGGATTCTGGTGCAATAGCAATACTGCTTCAGGGGACTGATGAGGATTCTGAATGGCGCCTGGATGGATCAACGAGGCTTCGAATCCGGATTAAGGGATCCTGGGTCTGAGGGGATCGTGCAGGTTATTCCTCGGGCCGGTTGTCATGATGTTTCTCCAGCCAAGAAGCTCTCTTACACTGTACTGGCTCATATCGAGCCTCCCAATGCGGAACCAGCCCTCAGGTGAGCTTAGAAGACGTCCGAAAGAGGAGACACTTCCATTGGCCAGAAAACCGATTCTTACGGCTTCCTCACCCATGAACTGAAATCCGGCCAGATACTCCTCGGCTCCTATGCCTTTCGGGAATCTGCCTCCAGGATAAGCCATTGCGAAGATCTCTGAAGTTCTGAGTCCCAGTCTTCTGTGGAATTTGACCATAGGCGTGACCACGGAATTTTCCCATTTGTCCCAGGGGAGAATCATGAAATCCGCATGCCTGTTCGTATGGTTTCCGATGGAGTAGCCCATATCAAGAAGGAGGTTGAACTTCTCCATTACGAATTCCTCCTGGCCGAATGGAATCTTATCCCAGGAGATGAAGAAGGTTGCGCCGCGGCCGAAATCCGGATGTTCATCGCTGTAACCCTCGAGAATTGACACCGCACAATTGGGATCGATATCAACCGAACCTCCCCGCTGGATGAAATTGAAATTATCCTGCCATCCATCATCGAATGTGAGCATCAGCGGCCTGCGATCAGCCGGAACCTGCATCAGTCCATTCTCGATATCCTCCGGAGTTATCAGAAAAAAGCCGGCTTCATCAAGAAACTGAAGGTCCATACGCATCCTGCCTGTGGAGATTCCATAATACCCGTTAACCGGATCGCTGACATGGTGGTACATGAGAACGGGTATCCCGCTCGGTGCGTTATTTTCGACAGGATCCGGATCGGAGTAGCTAAGGCAGGTTGTCCTGCCCGTTTCCGGTGCCCAGAGTATCAGGAGCGAGATGATAAGCTGAATCATTGCGATGGGACCACGGTGATGCGGTCAAGGTTAGTATTCATATAACCATCCACGAATATTCCCACCTGACCCAGGGCAGGCATTGTGGTTCTTACAACCTGTATCAATTGTCCGTTTACTCTCAAGTCTATGTAATTGCCGTGAATCAGTGCTGATACTTCCACTCCAGGCTGGCTGTAGGGGAGAAGCCTGCTGGATTCAAAGGGATCGAGTCCCATTACTGGCAGCCAGAGCCCGTTTATACTTCTCTGAATCGTGTACTGCCCTCGGGAGTTTACTCCAAGAAGCAGAAAATTCTGAGTTGACGCAGCGCCTACCACCAATCCTACCACGCAGTGGGAGGGGGCATCCACAAGGTCGAACTGGGCTTCGACAAGGCCGTCATCGATGAGACCTGATGTGGAAAGAAGAATTACCGGATCTGCAGAAATGGAGTTGTCTATATGCATCGATCCGTTGTAGACTTCGTAATAGCATGAGGAACCGAATGGTTCCGCAAGTATATTACTAAAAGTGCAGTTCATCAGCGTATCGTCGAATGCAGGTTGAGTAGTGAAGGCTGTTGCTGTGTATGTGGCAGAAGTATCAGAACTTGGGGTATGTGTGGAGGATAATCCGGCGAAGAAACCAGATGTTCTGGTTTCACCGCATCCCGACAGGGTCAGTACTGATGCCAGAAGCAGCACAGTGACAGCAGGATGTAACAGGAATTTCATTCTTCTTCTTTCATGATTTAAGTGACAAGAGGTATTTGAACCAATGGAAAGTACTTCCCGAAGACCGATTTGTCCAGTGCCCGGCTGTATTGTTCTTGCCGGAATGATATTCTTTTCCGCGTGCTCCGGCCCTGAGGGAGCAAAAGAAGTGATACCCTCAACTGAACCCGAGGCTGCAGTTGCACATGCTTCTGAAATAGAAGGATTCAGATTCGAGGTCTCACCGCCGGACACGGTATCGCTGCAATGGTCAGGAGAAGGATCGGCAGTGGTTACCGATATACACGTTTCCATCGGCCAGGAGATCGGGGAGGGTGATACTCTGTTTCAGCTCTCCGAAGATATTCATATCGTTGAAATAGAAAGACTTTCAATGGAACTCGCTATGGCCTCTGCCATGCTGTCTTCAGATTCACTTCTGCAGATGAAGGTAGATAGTCTGACGCTTCTTCTTGATTCACTGCTTTCCAACGAGACAACTCTGTATTTATCTCCGGTGGAAGGTACAGCCACAGCGATTATTGTCGAACCCGATCAGAGTATAAGACCGGGAAATGCTGTTCTTGAATTGTCTGTTGCAAGCAGCGAGCTCTTCCACATCTTTCCTCCAGATGATTGTACCGTGAATATCTGGCCTTCGGGAGGAAGCGATATCCGATTTGTTGAGGAAAGAGCCGAATATGCTGTATATTCGGGAGAACTTCAGGCCATTGAAGCCAGATTCTCAGAGCTTACGGCAGTGCCCCGCTTCGCAGTGTATGAAAGTGAACTTGAGAGTTACGTAGTTACCGTGGATAATGATACGATTCCTGTAGTCCGGGCAGGTGAGAAGGATAACAACCTTGTGATAGTACTTCCCTCGGAGCCCCTCACTTCGGATCTTCTGACGTGGGCAGAGAAATGAATGGAGAATCC
>CAZUYF010000056.1:0-5662 GCA_964624675.1 uncultured bacterium | reverse complement strand
CGGAGCCCCTCACTTCGGATCTTCTGACGTGGGCAGAGAAATGAATGGAGAATCCTTTTGAGTACTGAGTTACCCGGGCTTGATTTTAGAACTTCCTACAATTTTGCTCAACTTCCGAGCAGGATAATCGATACCTTCATCGAATGGGAGAAGGATGGGAAGCTTGGTTTTATGGAGCTTCCCGGAGATTCGGAACTCCTTTCTCGGGCGCTCCGGCTCGCGGACACTTCGCGGAAATACGCTGACCGCATGATAGTCTGCGGTATAGGCGGATCCTCCCTGGGGCTCAGAGCTCTTCTGAGCGCATTCGCAAGGATCCTGGATGAAAAAGAGACGGTAATTGTCGCGGATTCACCGGATTCAGCTTCTATCAGTGAGATGACAGCGTGTATGAACCCCGACAGGACATCTGTTACAGTCATCACCAAATCGGGCAGTACCGCTGAAACCCTCTCGGTATTTCTCTCTCTTTACGGATGGATAGCTGAATCGGTAAACGGTGAGTCGGGAATTACAGTCATTACTGACCCCGAAAAGGGAGATCTTCGGCGGCTGGCCAGTGAGAGAAACTGGTCATCTCTTCCAGTTCCAGCATCTGTAGGGGGGAGGTTCAGTGTTCTCAGCCCGGTTGGTCTCTTTCCAGCTGCTTTCGCGAAAATCGATGTGAAGGCTCTTCTTCTGGGGGCGCGAACAGTTGCAGCGGATTTCAGGGAGAGGGGCATCTCAAGCCTGGCTGCGCAGATTGCCGCGGGATTCCTGAGTAATTTCTCGAAGTATCCTGTTCACGCGATGTTTCCGTACAATGACAGGCTATTTGATACGGCACTCTGGTTCTCTCAACTCTGGGGGGAAAGTCTTGGCAAGAAAATGGATCTTTCGGGAAGGCCAACTCAGGCGGGCCAGACACCGCTCGCTTGCAGGGGACCGGCAGACCAGCATTCTCTGCTTCAGCTGTTCATGGAGGGACCCCGGGACAAAACCGTGACCATCATCACTACTCAGCCGGATGTGAACGCGCCGAGAATACCGGCGGGATTCGAAGGATACCCTTCTATGGATTACCTTTCCGGTATCACCCTCGATGAACTCAGATCAGCCGAAGCCTCAGCAACGGGAAAGGCGCTTGAAGAGAACGGTATACCTGTCAGTTACATAGAGATGAAGAAGCTGGATGAAAGAACCCTCGGAGAACTCATAATGTCCCTCGAGATAGCAACCGTTCTGACAGGACTGGCGCTTGATATCAACCCCCTTGACCAGCCGGGAGTGGAGAGGAGCAAGGTTCTGACCTTTGCTGCTCTGAACCGTCCGGGGTACGAAGCTTGATGAACTACATTATTCTATCCGCCCTGACTGCTGTTATTGTTCTTGGGCCGGACCCGTCTGATATCCTGGAGACATCACCTATTTACTCATGGACTGTTTCACAGCTGCTTGACTGGGAGACAAGATTCCTGCGGGATGGAGTTCCGGTTCTGAGTTCAGGGTTTCAGCCAGTTCCCGGATGGGGATCATTCGAATCCCTGAGCCTTTCTTCTCCGCTGGAAGCGGGAGTCTGGGGGAACGGAGGCTGGGAGATTGATTTTGCTTCTTTTGCGGTTCCGGAGAGTTCTTTCTCGAGCGGAGTGGGTCTGATTCAGAACACTTCATTGAACAGCAGATATTCCGCCTATCTCAGAAGACCGCTCATGTCACACCTGCTGGTTGATTTTGCGATTTCCAGAGAGGATACACTGAACAATCAGAGATACATTTTCCGTTCCGGTGAATTTGAAACCGGAGGACGCGGCTGGCAGACAGCCCAGGACGGCTATACTCTGTGGGGCGGGTGGAATCCCCAGGATGCGTCAGCAAGGGTTTCGTTCGCTCATCTTCACCCTGGGGGAAGGTATTGGGAAGCTCTCGGTTCCTATAGAATGGAGATCTCCCGTTACGATATCCGAACCGCCTGCGCAGTAAGCGTATCTGATGATTCAATACTGAGCGCAGAAGCTCATCTCCGCCTGGAATTTCCCGTATTTGGAATGAGGACTGTATTAAGAAGTGATCTTCTTGATCTCGATGGAGATATTGCCCCCGGAGGCACTGCCGGTATACTCGCAGAAACAGGGATCTTCCATTTTCAGGCCGGGGCTGCCGTCATTCCGGATTCCGATCTGCGTTTTATAGGGGTCGCGGGTATCGATCCTCTTGAAATAACTGTTGAAGCTGATAAGGATGGTTTTGAGGGGGGAATGCAATCCCTGGTGAATACCAGCTTCGGTTTTCTGCATGCTGGGATCTCTATTAAGGAAGACACTATACGTTGCAGGGGAATTGCTCTGCCTTTTCTGCCATGGGGGGCTTCGGGAAGGATACATGGAGGAGTTTCATGGGAACTCCTGCATGCCGACACCAGCACCAGTGGAACCATGGATGTAAAGTCCTTGTTTACATTGGGAAGGTTTGCATTCATTTTTGCCCTTGAGGATGTTCTGGACGACTACAGAAGTTATTCATTCGGACTAACATGGACTTTCAGCGATCATCCACCAAGGATTATCGAAGAGGATGACAGAAACTGATGATACTTGATAAGAATGATGAAGACGGCATACTCAGGATAGCAGTTCTTGCCTCAGGCAGGGGATCGAACTTCGAAGCTCTCTGCAGTGGTGATACTGGTAATGGAAGAATTTCTCTGCTGATAACGGATAATGAAAATGCGGATGTTTTGCGCAGGGCATCCGAATCGGGAGTTGAAGCCCGCTATATATCACCCGGCAGATACCGGACAAAATTCGGTG
Organism: uncultured bacterium; assembly: GCA_964624675.1. GTDB lineage: Bacteria > Fermentibacterota > Fermentibacteria > Fermentibacterales > JCC-6 > Aegiribacteria. The sequence continues at coordinate 2,876 of CAZUYF010000056.1, read as the reverse complement.
AAGCGGAGGAAGCTGAATGGACCCGTCTTATGATGGACAGAGGTATTGAACTCATCTGTCTGGCAGGTCTTATGAGGATTATCAAAGGTTCCATGCTGGAGGAGTTTCAGGGCAGAATCATAAACATCCATCCATCACTGCTTCCATCTTTCCCGGGATTGCACGCTCAGAAGTCGGCGCTTGATTATGGTGTTCGGATAACAGGCTGTACTGTCCATTACGTAGATGCCGGTGTTGATACCGGTCCGATTATTCTGCAGAAAGTGGTTCATGTGAATGATGATGATACCGTTGAAATGTTGTCCGGCAGGATACTGCGGCAGGAGCATATTGCATACTCGGAGGCTGTTCGGCTTATCTGCAGCGGTGTTCGGCCGATTCAGGATGATGTATGATGGAATATAGTTTGAGAGGATAATACAGAATGTACTGGCTGCTGATATGGATGATGCTCTTTTCCACCGCGGATGATCCAGCCCCGGCTATTCCCTCAATTGGATTACGCTTCAATGGAAATCCCCTTCCTGCAAACAGGCTGGCTTTTGTTGTGATGCCTGGTGATTCTGTTACTCTGTCGGTTCAGAATGAGAATACCGGATGGAGCGCTACGGAAGGGTATCCATCAACCGGGTCAGGCAGTTCCTTCGGGTGGAGAGCCCCAAGGAACCATGGTATCTTCTATATTGATGTAAGCAGCGGTGAAATGATTGAAAAGTACACTGTCATAGTACCTGTAGAATCCTGCAGATGGAGAACCACTACTCTCAATTCATTTTCCATCGGAAGTTATGGAGACGGAAACAACCGTGACCGGATGCCGGAATACTTCATTGAGCTGGCTTCCGCCACCTCCGGGGCAAGGATCACAACACATCTCACCCTTGGTCAGTTCCTCTGCCGTGTTGAAGGAAATTATCCGCAGTACATGGCCTTTGATCTCAGACTGGCCGATAAGCTCGAAGCGATACTGGCCGCGGTTCAGGAGGTTTACCCGCAGGCGTCCGATATCCACAATATCAGCGGCTTCAGAACACCTGTATACAATGCCTCCATAGGAAATGAAACGACCGAGAGCCTTCACCTTTATGGGAAGGCCGCAGATATCTGGATTGAAAGCTGGCCCTCGAACAATCTCATGGACGATATCGATCGGAACAAACGAGTCGATGTTTACGATGGTGAATACCTTGTCGAGATCGTCAGGAGGCTGGAAGTTGAGGGAACAGTTATTACCGGAGGCGCGTCCGCGTACAGATGGATCACTACTCACGGCCCCTTTGTGCATATTGATATCCGCGGAAGCAGGGCGGTCTGGCCAACGACCAGAACCCTTGTAACGGATCCAGTCATATGAAAGGCACAACCTGAATGAATTCACTTAAAACTGCTGCTATTGTACTTGCCAGTGTGCTTCTGGCCGGTCTTATTATCAGCCTCGTCAGTGCGGATACTCTTTCAAGAAAATTGATAGACCTGCAGCTTGACTTCAGGTTCGTCAGAGATGAATTGCAGATACTGACTTCAGAACGCGATACACTTATGGATGTACATTCTTTCTACCACCGCCAGTCAGATTCACTGAATCTGCTGACATACAGGCTGGATTCCCTTCAGGCTCTGATCCATGTGCATGATCTGAGTGAAAATTATATAGGTTACTACCTTCTTATCGATACTTACCAGAACAGATTCCATCTCAGACGTAACATTGGCGACGGTAACGATATTCTGGTTAGATCAGGTTACTGCGGCACCGGGAAAGGCTGGACAAGCAACGATGATGGGCAGGTATGGAATTTCACTACGCCGAGGGGTCTCAGTTACGTATTACGAAAGGGTGAGAATCCTTACTGGTACAGACCGGACTGGTACTGGGAGGAGATGAATATGAGACCTCCGGAACCGGATGAGTATGTAGTGATTCCTGATACGATTTCATGGGAAGAGCAGATTACGTTCTACCATGATTCCCTGACAGCGGCCGAGAGGGTCTATGTTCAGAGAGTTCCAGGAGCGCTGGGTTCGTACAAGATCGATCTCGGCGGCGGGATTCTTATCCATTACGGAGTCGGCAGAGGCAGGAATGTAAGCCACGGATGCATCAGAATGGGAAGCAGCGATCTTGAAGCTCTGTACAGATCACTTCCGGTCGGTGCTCCTGTAATCATATATTGAGAGGTTGTTCAGTTGCACAAATCACAAGCACATGCTGAAGATGGAATAAATACTTCCGGAAATACCGATAGAAGGCATATTTTAGTTATCGGTATAAGCCTCATAACCACACTCGTACTGCTGTTCCTTATTTCAACTGTATTCAAATCAGCGGGACCGGAAGGCTCCCTGGCACAGGCGATCCCGGCCGATTCGTCAGATATTGATACTCTGGTTGTCATTGAAGATGACATAATTCCTGTAGAAGTACCGGAGTTTTGGCTTCAGGCAAGAGCTTTATCCACGGGTAACGCAGGGTGGGGGAAGGACATAGTCGCTCCCTTCGATAAACTATGGTTTATCAGATCAAATGCAGGAAGAGAATTCTTCTCGTCTCCAGCTCTTGTGGAGGGGGTACTCTATTTCGGTTGCAACGATGGCAATCTGCGTGCTGTTGACGCTGAGAGCGGTTCTGTGAAATGGACATTCGGTACGGTCTGCGGCATCTGCGGAGAACCGGCTGTGGACTCTACAACAGTATATTTCGGTGGCCAGGACGGTGTGATCTACGCCCTCGACAGATTCTCCGGAAGCAAACGGTGGTCTGCCGGTCTCGGCTATCATGTATTCTGTAATACTGCAGTTCTTTCAGATACGCTCATCGTTACAGGCAATTCAATGGGCAAGGTCTGTGCTTTGAACATCCGCACCGGTGAACCGGT
>CAZUYF010000055.1:0-10960 GCA_964624675.1 uncultured bacterium | reverse complement strand
TCAAGGAATATTCTGTCGAAAACCGTTTCTCCGGCGTTGTCAGCAAGGTAAAGCACACTGTCAGCTTCGTATATCTCCGCCTTAAGCTGCAGCGGATCAGCACCGCATAGCGGCCGTTGCATGGCCTCGCTCAGGATACTGGAGATGTCCTCATCCGAAATTTGTTCCTTTGCCCCGAGGTCGATGATATTTCCTGCAATTGCCAGCCTTAATCCAGCTTCGAAAGGATCACCGGATTCTGCTATGATCTTTTCCATTTCAGGAAGCATCTCGAGCGCTGCTGCGGTATGCAGTGATTTCACTTCTCTGTAAGGATCCTCAATTCCAGTCATGGACTTCACGATCCTGCCGATTCCCTGGGCGATTTCAGGGGGTGACCGGTCAAGGTCGGTCTCGGACATGTACTTAAGGCAGCTTCGCATGATTTTCTTCTGTAGTGAATAATCGTCCGTAGATATCATCGCAACTTCCCTGGCCTGACGTACAAGGCAGGGAAGGCACTCCAGTTCGGCTTTCACATTCAATCTCCATCCGGATTTAGTAAACGCAATATTACGGAAAATAATCAATTTCGCGCAAGTCCGGAGTTTTCGTATATTCCCGCTCAAATGAAAACAGGAAAAGGTGTATTCTGAAGTTAACGAAAACGGTGATATTCGACCTTGATGGAACGCTCCACCATACGGAGAAAGCGCTTGTTCCTGCAATTCAGATGGCAATGAAGGATCTCGGTTTTAAGCCTGCTGCCCCTGCAAGCATCAATGCCCTTTACGGGGAACCGCTGGAAGTCTTCTGCCAGAAACTTCTGAATTGCAGTGATGAGATATGTATGAAATTCCGCAGCGGTATTCACAGATACCAGAAGATCACTCTTCCCCAAAGAGGAGAACTCTACCCGGGAACCGCTGAGATGCTGTCCGATCTTACGGAAATGGGTTTCAACCTTGCCGTCTGCTCAAACGCCGGCCTGACTTACATTGAACTTGTCACCGGTTCCCTGGGAATTGCGGATATGTTCTCTCTCTTCGAGGGCAGAGACGGCACACCATCGAAAACCCGCAGGGTAGGAAACATCATGAGCAGTACCGGCAGTTCCTTCACTGTTATGGTGGGTGACCGATACCATGACATCGAGGCCGCTGCTGCGAACTCCATTCCTTCAATAGGATGTCTGTACGGTTACGGAAAACCAGAGGAAATGCAGAAGGCGGATTACACAGTATGCAATCCGGCTGAAATTACTGAAATTATCAAAAAGCTTACTGCGGAGTTACAGCCGTTACCCTGATGCTTCCATTGGATGTTCTTAGTGTGATGGGATTACCGCCCTCGCCAAGAGTTGCCCAGCCATCTGAATCATCGATGCTAACATCACTGAAACCATCACCAGTTACCGAAACTGAGCCGTTGGAAGTGACCATCTCCAGATCAGCATTGAGCCTCGAATCGATATCAACATTGATCGGCCCGTTGCTGGTTCGAAGTGTGACTCCCGCAGGAGTGATGCTCATGATCTCCCCGGTGATGCTTCCGTTGGAAGAGGCAGCGTAAACCAGGTTGCTGCCGGACACCGAAATGCTTCCGTTACTTGTTTCGACACTTACTGAGCCGCTGAAGTCAGCAAAGGCTATGTTGCCGTTACTGGTATGTGCCTGTGCGGTACCAGAGCCACCGGAAACCGCGATGGATCCGTTAGATGTATGCAGGTCACTTATTTCAACACCATGCGGAAGACTGATCTTGAGGCTTACACCTACTTTGGCGTATCTGTCAAGCCTGTGCGCTTCAATGTTGGTAATCATCCCGGATGTTATATTTACTTCGACTTTTTCCAGTTCTGCCTCGCTCCGGTTTGAAGTTCTGGTTATCTCGAGTATCATTTCTGTACCTTCGTACCACTCCACGTTAATTGAGCCGTTGAATGTTGATACTGTAACAATGCTGTTTGCGGGAATTGAGTGTGTTTCAGTAATAACCGATACGTATCGACCACAGCCGGTCAACAGTATTAAGATTGCCGCGGAACAGAAACTCCCGATTGGAAAGAGATTCTTCATTGCATCCCCCTTGTCCTGATTCTGTGGCGGAGCAGTTTATCAGTTTATTCGAGTGTTCTGAATACCGCCGTAACCTTGCCCACAACCCGTATATCTTCATCTTCATCACAATATACTATGGGCTCAAAATCCGGGTTCTCAGAATGCAGTTCTACCCTGTTGTGAAATCTGAAAAAACGCTTGACTGTAGCCTCTTCTCCGATTCTTACAACCGCTATTTCCCCCTGTTCCACGAACGGCTGGGGGCGAACCAGTACAAGATCTCCATCCAGAATTGCAGCGCCAATCATGCTGTCGCCGTTTACCCTGAGGAAGAATATTCCCTCGGTTCTTGCCATATCGGCTGATACGGGCAGGTAATCCTCAATGTTCTCTTCGGCAAGTAACGGAAGACCTGCGGCAACGGAACCAACAAGTGGAACATTCCGGATGGCTGTATTTCTGTCTCCGAGTACTTTAAGAGCCCTTGCGGTACCCTCTGTTCTGTTCAGGTAACCCTTTTCAACCAGTCTGTCGATATGGTCTTTTACTCCTTTTGTGCTTTTCAGCCCGAAGTGCTTCTGTATATCTCTTATGCTGGGTGCATACGCGTGTTCGTCTATAAAATCGCAGATATACTCAAGAACCTGTTTCTGACGATCCGTGATTTTCTTCACTGATTATCACCTCCTACCTATACATATGTTTACTTAAAACAATGTCAAGACATTAACCAGCCCATTGATTGACCACTCAGGCGGATGAATACATATTTAACATGTAGGAAATTCAAAAACAGCATATCATGGAGGTTGAAATGGAACCCGTCAAAAAGGGTGATATACTTGTATGTTCCGAATGCAGTGTTGAGCTGGAAGTCACTAAAAAATGCGATTGTGAGAGCTGCAAAATACTATGCTGCGGCAAAGTAATGGAAGTGAAGGATAAATCTTCAGAAAACTGCTGCTGCTGCTAAGCCATCTCATCTGTCTTATATTACGGCACAATAAATAGCTGTAATCGGATTACTATAGAGGCTGGATGAGGTTTTTCTTTGAAAATTGCCCTGGTTTATCCCAGATGGGACTGGATAGAGTACAACGGACTCGCTGAACCGGTAGGACAGTTACAGCTGGTGGAGGCCCTTCGGAATGCCGGCCATCAGGTGGAGTTCCTGGATTATTCCTTCTGCAGCGAACTGGACGAACTCGACTCCAGAGCAGCAGGGGCCGGGCTTATCGGAGTTGCTATTTCTGCTGCAGCCAAGATGAGCAGGGCGGACATTGTAACCAGACACCTGAAAAGTATCGTTCCGGATGCTTTCTTTCTTGCCGGCGGAGCATACCCGAGCATTTTCCCCGGTGATACTCTTGAAACAATCCCCTTTGACTTCGTTCTTGTTGGTGAAGCCGAGGATTCCATCGTTGAACTTTCAGATGCGATAGCCAGAGGTGACGATCCTTATGAGATAAGAAACCTCGCTTATCTTAAAGAAGGTAAGCTTATTGAAAATCCGAGAAGACCGGTTCCGCAGGATCTTGATGCCCTGCCTTTCCCTGCCCGTGATGTTGTGGATTACGATTCGTACCTTGCGGAGGGCATGTCCGAGTACGGGGTGATAACCACGCGCGGCTGCCCGTTCAACTGTTTATACTGCAAGCCCAGCACGGATTTTATCTTCGGGGGAAACATAAGGTACCGCAGCGCGGAGAATGTAGTGGAGGAAATTGCCCAGCTGGCTGAGTTCAGATCCGTCAGGAAGCTTCCCGTATTCTTCAAGGACGATACCATAACAATGCATCCTGCCGAGTGGTTCGGGACTCTGAGGGATCTGCTTCGCAACGAGGGTATCGAACTCAGCTGGCATTGCAACAGCAGGGTTGATACAGTTAAGCGCGAGAAAATTCAGCTCATGGCCGAGAGCGGCTGCCACTGCATATCATTCGGAGTGGAAAGCGGCAGTCAGAAGATCCTTGATTTCTACCGTAAGGGAACAACGCCACAGCAGGCCGAACAGGCATTCAAATGGTGCCGTGAATTCGGGATTGAGGCTACTGCCAATCTCATGATAGGCTTTCCCATGGAGAATGAAGAAGATCTAAGGGCAACATACGAGCATCTGAAGAGGCTCAAACCCGATGATATAATCGTCTACTTCTCAACAGCCATTCCCGGGAGGTACATTCACGACTGGGCAAAGGAGAACGGTTACCTGACCAACGACACAAACCCCGAACTGCTTGATCCAGCAAGAAACAGAGCATGTGAAGTCATGAATATGCGCCTTCCTTTCCTTGAGCTGGACGATGTTATCCACTGGAAAAGACGCATAGAGAGATACCGCAGCTGGCGCAAAGTATCAAGCTATAATAATATCAGGAAATGGACGGCCGAACTTGTGCATCATCCAGGCTCCGCGACAAAAAAGGCTTACAGGGTCATCCGGGGTTTCGGCGGCAAAGGAGAGGACATAATTACTAAATAGAGCTCTTTTATATTCAGGTCAGAAAAACCGCCCGATGGATAATCGGGCGGTTTCTTATTGGAATCAGATTATTGTTTTCTAATCTTCCAGAAGATCGCTGAAGAAAACCAGGAATATCGCAATCCGTTTAGTCATGTCGGAGTGGGTTCCGTCAGCGTATAGAATAACCTGAAAATGGTTGTTCTCAACCGTTCCGTCGCTTTGTATCTCTGCTACTTTCATGAAACTCGTATCGGTGAGTCTTCCGTTTCCGTTCAGAGTGAAAAGCTCTTGAAATGAATCGTCCTCAATGTCACCATTTTCATCTATGTAACCAAGAGTATGAAATGAATCGTCTTCAATTCTCCCATCCTCTTTGATATATCCCAGTATTTCAAAGGAAGCATTTTCTATTCTGCCACTATCCCTTATGTAAGCAAGCGTGGTAAAATTGCTTCCTTCCAGTCTTATGTCGCCGGCGATGGATGATGCTGCCAACAGGAGCATGATTACGACCATTATAAGTAGGTTCCTCATTAGAACCTCCTTTCTTATTATAGGTAAGCTTAACCTGAGAGAGAGGATTGTCAAGTAATGAACTGGATTTTCGTCATTCTATTATCTTTTTCGTTGCTATCAAATGACTCCGTTAATATTAACACTGCGGACGAATGGACACTTCAGACGCTTCCGGGCATCGGTCCGGTGCGGGCTTCGAACATCGTTGAATACAGAACGCTGTTCGGCCCTTTCATGGAATTGTCCGAGCTTGAATACGTAAGCGGTATCGCTCCGGGAACGGTCACGATGCTGGAAGATCTTATCTTCGTGGATACCAGCTCTATCCCTGCTGCAGACACTCTTCACTGGATCGAGAAAGTGGATTCTCTCTCCCCCGCTCTGATCGTCTCCTATCTGGATGTCGGCCAGGGAGATGCTATTCTGGTGGAGGCTGTAGGCGGGAAAACTCTTCTATTCGACGGAGGACCTGATGGGGGTGGTCCCCTCGAGCCGGCTGTAGTATTCCGCCTCCGCGAACTGGGCGTTGACACCATCGATATTCTCTCTTTCTCACACCCACATTCGGACCACGTTGGAGGCCTTGCTTCTGTGATGAGAAACTTCACCGTTCTTGAAGTGCTGGACCCTGGTATGTCCTATTCATCCTGGTTATACGAAGATTTTCTGAACTCGGTCATGGATGCGGGTTGCAGCTACAGGTATTTCGAGACAGGGATGATCCTGCAGCTTTCACCTCTCGTTACCGCCTGCGTGGTCTCAGCGGGGTCGGAAGGTACCGATCTCAATCTCAACGAGAATTCTGCCGTTCTAAGGATTACATGCGGAAACTTCTCAACCCTTCTGACCGGGGATATGGAAGAGAATTCTGAAAGAACGCTTACCCCTGAAGCTCTGCCTGTGACAGTATTGAAAGTGCCCCATCATGGCAGTCTCACTTCAGTCTTCCCACCGTATCTGAGAAGTTTGAACCCGCAGATTGCGGTATTCTCAGCCGGCAGAAATAACAGTTTCGGGCATCCGCACCCGCGGGTAATCGAGATCTACCAGGAACTGGGTTCTGAAATCTTGCGAACTGACACCCAGGGAACTATTGTTGTGCAGACCGACGGAGAGGTTTTCAGTATTTCTACTCTTATGGCCGGGATTCAGATTAGGGATTACCATTGAACATTCGAACTAAGCTTGGCCCTTATTGTTACATCCTTCCTGCGCTGATAGTAGTGCTGGTTTTTAGAACCCTGCCTATTCTCAGTTCCTTTGCGGCTTCATTCACCGATTACGACATCGGTGGATTTCACGGGTTCGTCGGTTTTGCGAATTATGCCCGTATGCTTTCCGATGCCCGTTTCTGGCAGAGTGTTCTTAATACGGTTTTCTTTGTTCTGGGTGTTGTCCCTGCAGGATTACTGATTCCGCTTTTCCTGGCGATGCTTCTAAGGCGTAAACTGGCAGGGAAGAGTTTTTACAGAACCATCTACTTCCTCCCGGTTGTAACATCCGCAGTGGCCATCTCCGTCGTATGGACCTGGCTGTATAACCCGGAAGCAGGTCCCATAAACCAGATCATCACCGCCCTTGGCGGAGAGCCGCTGCTGTGGCTGCGGGAACCACGCGGCATTTTCGATATGATGCTCTCTCCTCTCGGAATACACCCCAAGGGAATTCTGGCTGGACCCAGCCTTGCCCTTGTATCGCTGATGATGGTCAGCGTATGGAAGAGTACTGGATACAATACCGTTCTATTCCTGGCTGGGCTCGAGAACATTGACGAGTCATACTACGAAGCGGCAAGACTGGATGGAGCAGGTGCCTGGGGCACATTCCGTCACATCACGTGGCCGCTTCTATCACCTACAACCTACTACGTGCTTATCATGAGTACTATCGTATCGTTCAAAACTTTTGCGCTGGTTTACGTTATGACGCCTCCTCCCGGGGGGGGACCGCTGGGGACGACGAATGTAATGGTATTCTACCTGTTCCAGAAAGCATTCGATCGATTCGATATAGGGTATGCAAGTGCTATCTCGGTGTTCCTCTTTCTTATCCTGCTTTCGCTTACGATCGTTCAGCGCAGGATTGCGGGCAGGCGGGTGTATTACTCATGATGCTGTTGAATCGGGGAACAGTAGTAAAGAGTATCACGAAACATTTCTTGTTGATACTGGGGGGCATTGTCATGCTGCTCCCCTTCCTCTGGATGGTTAACACCTCTCTTCAGCAGGGAGGTCTGAGCAATTACGTTGAAGCATGGACCAAAGTACCATTCGGCAGGTATTTTCTTAACACACTATTTGTTACACTGCTTACCGTAGCGGGAGTACTTGTAACAGCCAGTCTGGCTGCGTATTCCTTTGCCACAATGAAGTACAGGGGAAGAAATTTCCTTTTCCTGCTCTTCCTTTCAACGATGATGGTACCTCAGCCTGTTTACCTCGCTCCCTCATACGTTATTCTATCAAAGCTCGGCTGGATAAATACCTATATGGCTCTGATAATTCCCTGGACGACGAATGTTTTCAGCATATTCCTTTTCAGGCAGCATTTCAAGACTATTCCGAAGACACTGTACGAAGCAGCTATTCTTGATGGCTGCGGTAGGCTGAAATATCTTTGGAAGGTAGTCCTGCCCCTTTCAAAACCGGTCATCGTCACGGTTATTCTGTTCAACATCATAGGATCATGGAACAGTTTCATGTGGCCACTGGTTGTAACGCATTCGGAAAACCTTAGAGTACTTCAGGTGGGGCTTTCGTATTTCAATCAGGAGCAGTCCAGTAATTTCGAACTTCTGATGGCGGCTTCAACATTTTCCACCATACCTCTTGTAATCCTGTTCCTTTTTGTTCAGAAGCGGATTGTAGCAAGTTACAGCAGATCCGGGATTAAGGATTGATTTGAAAAAGGTTATTATCTTCGCAATACTGGTGGCGGTAATTCCATTATCGGGAGGTACACTGCTTTCGGAAGCCCTGTCTATCCTTGAGAGATTATCATCCCAGGGATATACAGGAACCGGATTAATCACCTGCAGCCTCAACCTGCTTGAACCCTGCACCGTGATGGTCTATCCTCCCTTGTATTCATCAACTGGAGGTTTCTACGCAGCCCTGGGCGGGAACAATATCCTTGATCTCGGTCTAAGACTGGAGGGAGAGGACTGGTTTTCAGAAGATACAATGCCGGATGATTGTCCTGTTCTAAGGCTCGATTCGGTACAGGTATCTGAGGGAAAACGTTTGATTATCTGCGCATATGATATGATCAGAGGCTTCAGGAGTGACAGTGCGGCAGTAATATGGGCATTTTCCCCTGTTGACCGGGCCTATTAATGGTCATAGGCTATCTGTTATTCTAAAAAGAATTGCGAAACGGAGAATATCAATGAAGAAAATTCTGGCAGCAGTCATTCTGGCAATACTATCAGGCTCCGCATCTGCCGGTACGGCAGGTTTCGCCTTCCTGCAAGTGCCCGTCGGAGCCAGAGCTGTTGCGATGGGGGGCGCTTTCACAGCAGTGCCCGGGGACCCTATGGGTCTGTACTGGAATCCTGCTACATTGGCCGGGTTGCAGAACCAGATGTTCACTTCCACTTATACCGGTTATCTGATGGATATGCAGGCCGGCTTCGCAGGATGGTTAAATCCATCAGGGAATGATCTGGTTGGTGTTTCCGTGAATTATTTTTACGGAGGCAGTTTTGTAAGAACCTCTATGGTGAATCCCACAGGAACCGGTGAGGAATTCAGCACTAACAGTGTTGCGCTCGGGGGAACCTACGTACATAAATTCGGAAACGCGCTTTCAGTCGGAACAACCGCCAAGTTCGTTTATTCAAGCATCGATTCATACAGCGGGAATGCATTTCTTGTCGATGTTGGCGCATGGTATAAACCAGCCCTTATTTCATTCGGGTTAGTCGTAAGAAACGCAGGCATCCAGACCAAGGCGTTCTACCAGGAAAATGATCCGATGCCTACAACAATTGCAGCAGGAGCATCGGCCGAATTCCTTGATAACAAGCTGCTGGTCGCCGCCGATATAAGTTATCCTCTTCAGGGAGACTTCAACGCAGCCCTCGGTATTGAGTATTCTCCTCTGGATATGCTTTCTTTGCGGGCGGGGGGGAATCTCCATGATAAGAACGCTGCCGATAATGCAGGCGGAAGTTTCCTGGACGCTCTTGCATTCGGCGGGGGTACTAACTGGAATAAGTTCTCCCTTGATTATGCGTTCAAACCCTTTGCTGATCTCGGAACCATTCACAGATTCAGTCTTGGCATTACTCTGTGACATTATCCACTTATATGCTTCTGTTCCTGCTGGTGATACTTATGCTATCATCCTGCAATACAGAAACCCGGGCCTGCGGAAGGCAGAAAAGACTTGATACTTTCAGAGCTTCCCTTCCAGACCATATAAGGACGGAGTTCGATGCCATCTCAGGCAGAGAAGACTGCGAACATGTTGCTCTTCTGCTTGAGGAAGCCAGGAATGAATCCCAGGAAGTTAGCAGCACTCTGGATTCTATTCTAAATGCGGAATTTATAAATACATTCTCAAATGAGGAAATCGTATATTATTTCTGGTATTATTTTGATTACGCCATAGAGACAGGTTCTGTTAGAGGACCCTGAAGGGGGGCTCCACCGGTTAATTAAGACCGGTAGCAATTGAATACTGATACAATTCCCAGCAGCACGATGATCCTGGGTCTTGGAAATCCGATCCTCGGCGATGATGGAGTGGGCTGCTCTGTGGCTGAATTCATCGGGAATGGATTGGCAGAAGGCTCAAGAGTGACTGTACTTTCCACTTCCGTTTCTATTATCAGGCTGGTGGGTGAAATATCAGGACACCGTCGGCTTATCATCATAGACTCTATCACGACCGGTCAGGCCGAACCGGGGGAACTTATGGAGATTGAGTTTCGGAAACGAAGCGCTTCACCGATCTCTGCTCATCATTTTTCCATAGAACAGCTTCAGAACATCGGTAATGCGCTGGGGCTTTCAATGCCCGAATACGTTAAAATTTACGGGATCGAAATAATCCGGCCTGAAGTGTATGAAGAGGGTCTTTCCCCTGCCCTTTCGAACCTTATTCCTGAATTTGCTGAAGAAATTATCAATCGAGAGCTTCTTTCCAACTGCATGGTACAAAGCTGCAATACCACACCGAGAGGAGAATTTGCTGTATGAGCGAAAAAACGGGGTTGGCTCCCCCTAAAAGCCCTCCTATCCGCCTGACGCGTGAAATAGTCAATGCCGGATTCAAACAGCTGGTGGATGAATTGAGCGGACAGCATATGGACGCCTGCTATCAGTGCGGAAACTGCTCATCCGGATGTCCCCTGGCCCAGGAGATGGACATTCTCCCCAACAGGGTCATACGACTGGTTCAGCTGGGACAGAGTGATGACATTATCAACAGCTGCACGATATGGATATGTGCAAGCTGCTTCCAGTGTACCGTCAGATGTCCAAAGGGAATCGACATACAGGCAGTAATGGATACACTCAGGCAGGTAGCGTTGGACGAGGGTGTCGATCATTTCGGCCCGGACCAGATCAGTCCGGAATTAGCTGCCGAAGTCCCTCAGCCGGGGCTTGTTGGAGTTTACAGAAAACTAGCAACCTAGAACTGGAGGAAACATGGCCAAGATTGCTTACTATCCGGGCTGTGCTCTTAATGAAAGGTCCTCCCATCTCGATCGCTCAGCACGGGATGCTACCGTGAGACTGGGTTTCGAGCTGGATGAGCTGGATACATGGACCTGCTGCGGGGCGGTTCCCCCGGTATCTGAAGAAAGGGTAATGAACCTTATTGCCCCTTCCAGAATTCTGAAAGATGTACGTGATTCGGGAAGGGATATTCTTATAACAATATGCGACTTCTGTTACAACACCCTAAAAAGGACGAACTATAGTATAAAATC